>CALNBM010000062.1 GCA_937874195.1 uncultured Clostridia bacterium
CCCCAAAAAGTTATCCTTAGTTAAAGCCTAGATTTAAATTACACAACTCTCAAACAAAGAATGGCATATAGATAACTTAACTAGAGTTAAAGCCTAGATTTAAATTACACAACTCTCAAACATTCATAATCAACTTGACCTAAGAACTCTAGTTAAAGCCTAGATTTAAATTACACAACTCTCAAACTTGTTTTAACTTAATAATTTCTATTTGATAGTTAAAGCCTAGATTTAAATTACACAACTCTCAAACATAATAATGTTGGTGTTTGCTCCGGCTATAGTTAAAGCCTAGATTTAAATTACACAACTCTCAAACTAAATCGTTATACATATCTCGCAATGCTCGGTTAAAGCCTAGATTTAAATTACACAACTCTCAAACGATTATATGGTGGTGATCAACCGTTTTATTGTTAAAGCCTAGATTTAAATTACACAACTCTCAAACTAGTGGAGTTAGTTATCCTTCTTATGCAGAGTTAAAGCCTAGATTTAAATTACACAACTCTCAAACCTAAAGGTATAACACTTGCAGTATCAACCTGTTAAAGCCTAGATTTAAATTACACAACTCTCAAACGCATAAACCGATTGATCTTGTTTTCTCATAGTTAAAGCCTAGATTTAAATTACACAACTCTCAAACAAAATTAATCATGATAACCTCTTTATGTTAGTTAAAGCCTAGATTTAAATTACACAACTCTCAAACCATGTCCGTTTGGTAATTTAGTTGGCGCTTGTTAAAGCCTAGATTTAAATTACACAACTCTCAAACGAGGTGAACAATAATGGCAAATTTGGCAAAGTTAAAGCCTAGATTTAAATTACACAACTCTCAAACATATAGTGTATATAATATTAGAAATAATTAGTTAAAGCCTAGATTTAAATTACACAACTCTCAAACATAGGTTTAATGGATTATCAATTGGCTCTAGTTAAAGCCTAGATTTAAATTACACAACTCTCAAACCTTTCGTCCACCATTAAGATTGGGCGTGATGTTAAAGCCTAGATTTAAATTACACAACTCTCAAACGATATCGTAGT
>CALNBM010000063.1 GCA_937874195.1 uncultured Clostridia bacterium
GCAGCAGGTTGGAGTGCGTACGCAAGTAAAATTTTTGCGATGCCATTTGCGTTTGTAGATTATGGAGAAGGTATAGAAATAATAGGTTATGGAGGAGGCGGAATTGTAAACATTCCTTCCACTCTAAGCGGAAAAAGAGTTCTATCAATAGGAATGAGTGTTTTTGAAAATTTAAATATAACTAAAGTTACATTTCCAAGCAGTTTAACCAATATTGGCAGTTATGCTTTTTCTGGTTGCACTAATCTAACAGAAATGTTTCTTCCTAATAATTTAACCAGTATTGGTTCTTTTGCTTTTGATAATTGCAGTGGCTTAACAGGAACACTTGTCATTCCAAGTGGTGTAACTAGCATTGGTTCCGCTGCTTTCAATTGTTGCAGTGGTTTAACAGGAACGCTTGATATTCCAAGCGGAGTTACGAGTATTGGTGATTGGGCTTTCGCTTATTGCAGTGGCTTAACAGGAACGCTGACAATTCCTAGCGGTTTAACAGTAATTAATGTCTATGCATTTTATGAGTGTTCTAGCATAACAGAAATAATTTTTCATAATAATATAACTAGCATTGGCAATTCTGCTTTTGCTGGTTTCATTGGCTTAACAGGAACGCTGGTAATTCCAAATAGTGTTACTAGCATTGGTAATTATACTTTTAGAGGTTGCAGTGGACTAACAGAGATAATCCTTCCTAGTAATTTAACTAGTATTGGTAATTATGCTTTCACTGCTTGCAGTGGTTTAACAACAATAACTGTTCCAAGTGGAATTACGAGTATTGGGTATAGAGCTTTCTATGAATGTTCAAATCTTGCTTCATTCTATATTGATGCAATCACACCGCCAACTTTATCAACTGGAGTTTTTGATTATTGTGCTGCTGGTATTATAATATATGTTCCCGCTAGCAGTCTTAACGCATATAAAACAGCAGCAAATTGGAGCACTTTGGCAAGTAGAATTTTTGCCCAATAAAGATTTTTTATATGAAATACAATAGATTTTAAGTAATCCCAATAATGCACATGAAAGATAAACTATAAATAAATAGATTGTGTTTATGTATAAAATTAAATCGACAAATTTATTAATCGTGTTAACTTTGCACCACTAATTTAATTAGTTTATAGATTAATTGATTTGTGCAGAAGTAGAGCACTTTCGTGCTCACGCCAAATTAAGAAAACTTTAAAAAATGGAGAAAAAAAGGTATTTAAAGTTGTTATAAAAATAAAAAGGAGAAAAATTATGAATAAATCAGTTCAAAATATTGCAAAGCAAATAAAGGCAAAATACGGACATGATTTTGATTTAGCATTAATTTTAGGTAGTGGTTGGGGTGAAGTGGTTTCTATGTTAAAAGATGCAGTTACCCTTCCATACTCAAAAATCAAAGGCATGCCAACCTGTTCGGTTAAAGGGCATGTTGGTAATTTTGTGGCAGG
>CALNBM010000064.1 GCA_937874195.1 uncultured Clostridia bacterium
ATATGTTTTACAATGGTTGCACCCTCATTCTTCATTCTATCTCCTCCCCAAGCCCTAAACTCAGCGTTCTCATCCCTAAACTTAATTTCTTTCATTAAGTAAGACGCATGCAAATCACCCGAAACCTCTCCTGCAATAATATAATATTTCATATCTTCCTTATTCTTTGATAACTGTGAACACTCCCAATTTATATAAATAAGCAATTAATGCAATCATGCCAAGCATAATGATTATCAAAACTCCTCTCGCTGATTTTACGCTTTCAATCTTAAAATACCAACGCATAAGAAATATTGGAGCAACAAAAGAAAAGAGAAATATTTTGGGATTATCATTGATTGTCATTGAGAAAAGATATAAGCCTGACAATAAAATCAATGCCGAAACAATTGTTGAGAGAAGTCCAACAAATAATCCAAAGAGAAAATTATCCTTTCTTAGTTTTTCAATCATTATTCAAAACGGTTTTTGTACTCTTCAATAACTTTATAAGCCGTTAAATCAACATGCATTGGAGTTATGGCACAATAACCATCCTTCATTGCCAAATGGTCTGCCCTGCTATTTTCATCTTTGCAGTTATAAATTCCTGTCAACCAATAATAAGAAAATCCCATTGGGTCTTTCCTCTCTACAAAACTTTCGTTCCAATAGGCTTTTGCTTGATGACAAACCTTTATGCCTTTTATGTTTTCATGTGGGAAATTAATATTCAAACACACATTTTCAGTTAATCCATTTTCCAAAACATCATTTGCTATCTTATTGATTATTGAGAAATTTACATGTATTTGAAAATACATTATCGTTTTAGAAAATAAAAACATAGGGAAGACTATATAAAAAACATAATAAGATTATATAAATATAAATTTGCTTATTTTATTAATTTTTAAGATATTTACATTTATTTGAAAATAACATTATCGTGTTTAGAAAATAAAAACAACCATTTAATTAAATTTAATTAATAAATCAAAATTTAAATAATATATAAAGATTTTAAAAAACAAAGGACAAGTTATGCAAAACTTTTCATATAAAACAATAAAAACATGTGCTCAATCGGGAGCAAGAATAGGTATTTTAAGTACTCCTCATGGTGATATTGAAACGCCAGTTTTTATGCCCGTTGGCACACAAGCAACCGTTAAAAGCCTGTCGAGAGAAGAATTGGAAGACGTTAACACACAGATTTTACTTAGCAATACTTATCACTTACATTTGCGTCCCGGCGAAGAAATTATTAAAAATGCGGGTGGACTTCATAAATTTATGAACTGGAACAGACCAATTTTAACAGATAGCGGTGGATTTCAAGTTTTTTCATTATCAAAGTTACGAAAAATCACCGATGACGGCGTTGAATTTAGATCGCATATAAGCGGAGCAAAACATTATATTACTCCCGAAACCGATATTCGCATCCAAAATGATATTGGTGCAGATATTATTATGGCTTTTGATGAATGCACAACTTATGGTAGCACACTGGATGACAGTAAAAAAGCAATGGAACGCACTCTTCAATGGTTGGATAGATGCTATAATTTTCACAAAAATGAAAAACAAGCATTGTTTCCAATAGTTCAAGGGAATTTTTATCCAGAACTTCGTGTTGAAAGCATTAAACGCACACTTCCTTATGTTAAACATGGCATCGCTATTGGCGGACTATCGGTTGGAGAGCCAAAGTCTAAAATGTATGAAATGCTAGATATTTTGAAACCATATTTGCCTAATGATGTGCCTCGTTATTTAATGGGTGTTGGCAGTCCTGATTGTATTATTGAAGGGGTTATACGAGGTATTGACATGTTTGACTGTGTTCTTCCAACCAGAATTGCACGAAACGGAACAGCCTTTGTTCCTACGGGTAAAATTGTGGTGAGAAATGCAGAGTATAAAAGCGATTATAGTCCTATTGATGAAAATTGCGATTGTTACGCTTGTTTACATTACACACGCTCGTATATTCGTCACTTAATTAATACTAATGAAATCTTAGGTGCAAGATTAATTAGTTTACACAATATTCGTTTTCTTACTAATTTTATGGAACAAATAAAAGAGGCGATAAAACAAGATAGATTGTTAGATTTCAAAGAAGAGTTTTTAAAAAATTACAAATATTAACAATAATTTTGCAGGTATTAGTTTGGAAATTTTCTAAATTTTGATATATTATTAATAATAAAAAAATTTAAGGAGCAGATATGAATCTTTTATTGCAAGCAGATCCAGGAATGGGAACAGTTTGGATAATTATATTAGCTGGTCTTGTGCTCATCACTGTTTTAGGAAGTCTTAGAAATAAAAAAGAAAGAACAACAAGAGAGCAAATGGTACAATCTTTAAAAATTGGAGATAAGATTGTTACTTATGCAGGCTTATATGGAAAAATTATTAGCATAACAAACACTACCGATGGTAAGGTTGTATTAATTTTAACAGGCGAAGGCGATAAAATTTCTTATATGCAAATGCATATTAATGCTATTTCATCGGTTGATACTAAACAGTTAGAAACTGAGGATGAAAATCCTGTTTTTACTCATGAAAATTTAGATGTAATTGAAAAAAAGCAACCAACTGCATTGAAAAAAGAAAAAACTGTTAATCAAAAAGAAAATAAGAAAGAAACTAAGAAATAATAATTAAACCAATAATCATATTCGTTCTAAAAGCCAGTCCACTTTCATAGTATATAATAAATAAAAAACTAGCTTTTAGGAGTTTAAAATATGAGTTCGAGTTCAAAAAGCGAAACACTAGCAAAATCACGCGGAACGCAATGGTTTGGAATTATAAAAGGCACTGTTTATGCTATAACTTTTTCTTTATTGTTAATTGTTTTTTTTGCATTAGCTATAAAATTATTTGATATTGCAGATGACTTTATAATTCCAATTAATCAAGTTATAAAAATTATAAGTTTATTTTTTGGTTGTTATATTGGCCTAAAAGGGTGCGATAAAGGGCTAATAAAAGGTATGTTTATCGGTGGATTTTACTCCATTTTATCATACATAATTTTCTCACTTCTTTGCGGTATGTTTAATTTTGGTTTTACTTCTATAACTGATTTTATATTTAGTGTGTTGATTGGTGGACTTTGCGGTATGTTAGCAATTAACTTTAAACGAAATAGATAACTAACAATAAAATAATATAATTTTTTTTAAAGCGTTTTAAAAAACGCTTTTTTTATAACAATATATATAAAAATTAACACACAATTTAATTATCTGCATATTATGGAGTGTAAGCATAATTGTATTAAAAAACTAACTACATATATTTTTATTTTACTATGTGATATAAAAATGAAACTAAATTTTTATTACAAACAAAGTTAAAAATTTGCTATTAAATCTCTTCTAATGATTTATATTGAAAACAAAAGATGAATTTGTAAATTTTATTTAGTTATTTATATTGTCGAAGAATATAATTTTGCTTGCATAATTTATACAGGAGGAATATACTTATGTTTTTCGGAGGAAATAATACTTGTGGCGGTCGTGGTAGCGGCTTTGGCGGAGACAACTGCTGCTGCTTATTATTAATATTAATGCTATGTGGTTGTGGTGGTAACATGGGATTTGGTGGCGATGACTGTTGCTGGAATATAATCTTAATTCTACTATTACTAAGTTGCTGTGGTTGCGGAACTGGTCAAGGTTACAGAAACTAATTAACCATAACTGCTGATGTATAAATTTAGAAAGGTTATTGACGGTATCACAACTGATATCGTCATTTTTTTTAAAAAACTACTCATATAATGTATTATGAAAAATATTAAAGATTTAAAAGCAAATAGTTTTAGAAAGTATGCAACTTTTATAATAGCGTGCATGCTTTCAATTATTTTAATTTATACGAATGTTGCAAATGCAGAATATGCTTTCATGCATCTGAATGATAATGTTATTTATAACGGAAATAAGTCTTCAAATAAAGTATGTTTAATGATAAATGTTTATTGGGGAACAGAATATATTGAAAGTATTTTGGAAGTGCTGGCTGAATATGGCGTTAAAACAACATTTTTTGTGGGCGGAATGTGGGTAGAAAAAGAACCAGAAATGTTTAAAAAGATATATGAAAGTGGACATGAAATCGGTAATCATGGCTATTTTCATCTTAGTCACGACAAAATGAGTTATGAGCAGAATTTAGAAGAAATTAGTGCGACTCATGCAATAGTAAAAACAAAAATTGATTACGATATGAAGTTATTTGCGCCTCCAAGTGGCGCGTTTAATAAAGCAACTATTGAAAGTGCTAGCGAGCTTGGTTATTTAACTATAATGTGGACAAGAGATACTATTGATTGGCGAGATAAAAACAGTAATTTAGTTTTTAAAAGGTCAACAGAAAAAACTAAGGGCGGTGATTTTATATTAATGCATCCCACTAATCATACTTTAAAAGCGTTACCACTAATTTTAGAATATTACAAATTAAATAATCTTATTGCCACAACTGTGTCCGAGTGTTTAATAGGGGATAATGCTTAATAATTTAGTGTTATCGAATTTGTTTTGGTAACACTAAATTGATGTAAAATTTGACCAATATTATTAATATAGTGGATTAATTAATTATGCAGTTGTGTAATCACTTTCGTGCTTACAGAATAAAGTATTAATAAATAAAATATTAATACTTTATTTTAAATAAAAATGTTTTGTATCACTGTTTATAATTATTGCTTGAAAAAAAATAAAAATTTAGATTGTAAATATATATACTTTTAGTTTATTGCAAGTGTTGTTGTGCTTTTGCTGATTACATTTTAAAATAATTTTACTAATATATATTTAATCAAAGATTTTATAAAGTAATTTCAAGCGAATTATAATTAAACATTTTAGGCTTATTTAAAAAACTATAATATTGGTTGAATTATTGGCGAATGAACAATTATCGCACTACTAAAATATCGATTTTATTTTTATATATTCATGTAATGTGATATAATCAAAATTAAATATTACTTGAATTATTTTTCACTCTTGGAGTAGTTTTGGCAATATACAGAAATAAATCAATGTCAATAAAAAACAAAAAAAATCCACGATATAAATTGGGTGTTGCTTTATTGCTTACTTTTTCTCCAATTTTATTAAATTTACTTTTAAACTTTGCACTACTATTCAATTCCTTTTTTCTAGGTGTATTTGGTTTATCAATTTATGCTATCTCTGCATTTTTTATAGTTCTCGGCATTATGTTTATGCTAAACAAAAAAGTAAACGTTAATACTAGCATTATTATTTATAGCATCTTTTCTGTTGCTCTATTTATTACTCTTCTGCATATCTCAACATCTGCTCATCTGTTTGAAAGTAATTATTATTTAGCTGCTTGTTATACTTCTAAACTTACCGCAGGTGGTATTCTTTCTGCTTTAATTGTTTATCCAATTTATTATATAATGCATTCAGTTGGTGCTTTTGTTTTTTTTGCTATCGCACTTCTTATTTTTGTGACACTACTAATTAATAGTTATCACACTCATTATAATTTAATGAAATCTGCAATTAAATTGAAAAATAATCAAGTAGATAATGTTAAGGAAAATAAAGAACAGCAATTTCAAAAACAACCAATGTTTGATGAAAAGATTTTTATTAAAGACGAAGAACCATCCACTATTATCGAACCTATTGCATCCACAAAAGATAGAGAAAGAATTTTAAATTTGCTTGGGCTTAAAAAACAGCATGAAAAAGCCAATGCAAACGGTAATGATTTAGCAAAAAATCAACAAAATAAAAAATTTTTTGATATTTTCAAGCAATCATCAGGTGAAAACAAGCAAGAAAAAGAAAAACCTCCAGTTTTTATTCACACAGAAGAAGAAATGAAAAGTGATAATTCTCAAGCAGTATTTTTGCCCGATAAACCACAGAAGATGTCGGAAAAAGAGCGAAAAAATCTTGAATTTATTTATTCAATTCAAGGAAAAGAAATGCCGCAAGTAAATTCATCTAAACCTTTTGAATTTAATTTCAACACAAATATTGATAGTCTTACTAATCACTATAATAACGACAAACAATTGCATGATGCTAATTTTGATTATAATGCTTATGAGCAAAACGAACAGTTTACAAATAACTTGCAGTCAGTTTTTGGTGGTCCATCAGAGCAATATGGAGGGCAACCAAATAATTTTCCACAAAATAATTCTTATATGAATAATTATTTAAACAATCAATTTGATAATAAACCACAGCAACAATCACAGCAAGAAGGTATAAACAACATAAACAGTAGACCTGAAAATTTTGATATCTATGATAGTAATTTAACAAAAAAAGATTATTTAAATAATAAAACAACTTTTATAAACAACATTGACAAAGTAAATGCGAATTTAACCCCGTTTAATAAAATTGAATCAAATATAGATAATGGATTTATAAACAATAAAAAATCTAATTCCCAAATATCGATTGATGAAATGGGTAAATCCGAAAACAATCCAGTTGAATTTAAAAAAAGATGGGATAAACAATCAAAAAAATATATTAAACCTCCAATTGAACTTTTAGATAATATTGCACCACTTGACGATGATGACGAAGAAGATTTAGCATACAAAGCTGAAATCTTAGAAGAAACATTAAACAACTTTAAAATACCAGCAAAAGTTTGTTCAATTATGAAGGGGCCTGCTTTTACTAGGTTTGAAATGCAAATGCCAGCAGGAATCTCTGTTAAACGCATAACAAATTATGTTGAAGATATAGCAATGTCATTAGAATCATATGGTGATATTAGAACAGAAATTCCAATACCCGGTAAAAATGCTTTTGGTGTGGAAGTACCAAACAAAAATGTTTCCGTTGTTGGACTTAGAGATATATTAGAAAGTGCTAGTTTTCAAAATAGCAAATCACTACTCACTTTTGGTCTTGGCAAAGATATAGCCGGTGAATGTATAGTAACCAGGTTAGAAAAAATGCCTCACATGTTAGTTGCTGGTGCAACTAATAGTGGTAAAAGCGTTTGTTTAAATTCTTTAATTATTAGTCTTATTTATAAAGCAAGCCCCGAAGATTTAAGATTTATTCTTATTGATCCAAAACGCGTGGAGTTCACTTTCTATAACGGATTACCGCACTTATTAATTCCTGATGTAATAACCGAAGTGGATAAAGCGATTTCCGCTCTTAGCTGGGTTATTAATGAGATGGAACGCAGATTTGTGTGTTTTATGAATTTCAATGCTAAAAATATAGACGACTATAATAAATCAAAAGAAGTTGTTGCTAAACTACATGAAAAGATGCCTTATATTATTATAATCGTTGATGAGTTAGCAGACTTTATGCAACAAAATAAAAAAGAAATGGAAGAACATATTAAGCGACTTACTGCAAAAGCAAGAGCGGCAGGAATCTATCTTGTGCTTGCAACTCAACGACCAAGTGTGGATATTATAACGGGAACAATAAAAGCAAACCTTCCATCAAGAATTGCGTTTAGAGTTTCCGCAAATCAAGACAGTCGAACAATTTTAGGAACTGCTGGTGCTGAGCGTTTACTTGGAAGAGGAGATATGCTTTTTCATCCTGCTGATATGCAAGACCCAATGCGTCTGCAAGGAGCATATATAAGCAACCGAGAAATAGAAAAAGTTGTGAATTTTGTTAAAGAAAACAATGAGTCGAATTTTGATGAACAACTACAAGAAGATATGTTTAACAAATATCGTGGTTATGAAATAAACCAAAACGAAGAAGAGTTTGACCCATTATTTAAAGATGCTGTTAGAATAATTATTAAAACCAATAGTGCATCCATTAGTAAACTACAACGAGCGTTTGGTATTGGCTATCCTAGAGCCGGTAAAATTATAGATCAAATTGAAAAAACGAATATGATTTCGTCGCCTGATAATAAAAACACAAGAATAATTTATGTAACTCAACAAGAATTTGAAGAAAGATTTGGTGAGGATTTATAAAATATAACAATAAAGAATCATTAAAGTAATTTGTTTGCCAAATGATTTTTTACTTGATAAACTATAATTGAAAAATCAAGAAATATTTTAAATTTAATTATAAAATATCCACATATCTATGGATTTATAATAAATAATTTCAAAGGAGAGAAAATGAATTTACCCAATAAAATAACAATCTTAAGAATTTGTATGTTACCGCTGGTGATTTTCTTTTATTTAACAAATTTATTAGGAGCAACAGGAAAACTTATCGCTTTGATTCTTTTCGTTTTTGCAATATTTACAGACATGCTTGATGGTTATATTGCTAGAAAATATCATCTTGTTACCGACTTTGGAAAGTTTTTAGACCCTATTGCAGATAAGATTTTAGCAAGCACAGGACTTGTTCTTTTAATTGCTGATAGTACTCCAATATTACCTGTGCCTTATGGTATTATATTTATATTTATAATGCTGTTTAGAGATTACATTGTAACAGGTCTTAGACAAATGGGACAGATTAAAGGCGTTATCATTGCAGCTGATATGCTTGGGAAAGTTAAAGCAAATTTAATTTATGCAACCCTTATTTTAGGATTTCTTTTAGCATATTTTAATAATCTTCATGGTTTATCAGCTGAATTTATAAATATAACAACAAATGTATTCTATGTTTTATCAGTAATTACAGTTTTCTTTATTATATTAAGTGGAATTTCTTATCTTAAAAACAACTCCCATGTGTTATCGGAAAAGCAACCTAAAAACAAAAAAGAAAAGAGCGAATAATTTTTAATCGTTTTTAGTTTAAGTTATAATAAAGCCGTACAATAAGCGTGCGTTTATTCAACCAAAAGGGTGCTAATGAAAATATCATGTATAAGTATTAACACAAACATTTTACTTGGTAAAGAGCAAGATAAAATAATAGAGTTTTTATCTAAAAAACTATTGGAATTAGGTGTGACATTTAACAAAATTGTTGTGTCACAGTCTAGTCCTGAGCAAATAAAAAATGCAATTTCATTTGCAAATGAAAATGTTGTTATCATAATTGGAGATAAATCAAGCGTAAGAAATTATCAAATAAAATCGTCGTTATCGAGATTATTTGGATTGTCTCTTAGTCAAAATCAAACTGCAATAGCATCGGTAGAAAATTTTTATAAAAAGAATAATATTCCGCCACAACTTGAAAGCCAAAACGAGCATTATATTCCATCAAGTGCTAAAGTGCTCGCTAGTTCAGTTAGTGCAGAGCTTGGTTTTATGCTAACAACAGATAAAACTTATATATTTCTTCCTAATAACATTTATGCAGTTAAGGAAATATTCAATAATTTTTTGATAGAAGAATTTACCAAAAAGGTTAAAACGGAATATGATAATATCACCATTAAAACATTTGGTATATCAGAAAAAGATATTTTGTTTTTACTGCAAAATTTGCTAAATAATAAATATAAGATTTTTATAACAACTTATCCGGTTAATCTTGATGTTGCTATCAACATTAGATTTGATAAAAAGATTGATAATGTTATTTTGCAATCATTTATGAGTGAAGTTTACAGTAAACTTAAAAAATATATTTATGCTAATGAAGATAATAGCATTTTTCAAACTGCTCTTGACCTTCTAAAATTAACTAAAAAAAGATTAATTTTAGGGGAAAGTATAACGCAAGGAAACTTAGTAAATAGTTTTTTAAACACCTCAAAAGAAGCATCTGAATATTTAACAAAAGCAACAATTTATCCAAACGCTGACGCACTTGTTAAATATGGAAATATATCAAAAGAAATTGTAAACCGACATGGTTTTTCTAGCGTGGAAACTGCTTATGAAATGGCTGTTAACTTACTGGATAAAAACTCTAAAGATTTCGTTGTTTGCACATGTGGAGAATGGGTTGGCGATCAACTCCACACAACGCAACTCACTTGTTATATTGCGGTGGGTGACGAAGATGGTATTCATGTTTATAAAAACACATATAGCGGAGAATTTTCTGCCGTTATTGATAATATCTCAAAAAGTTCTATCTTTTATTTAATTAAAAAAATTAAACAAAAAGATTTGTATTCTGGTCAAACTACTGTATAATAAGAACATAAGTTCTTATTTTTAAATAAAAACTATGAAAATAATGCTAAAAAATTAATATTTGAAAAATTTTAGCAATCTAAAAATAAAATTATTTAAGATATAAAACTGAAAAGAAAAATAAAGGGAAAATTTAATGGACGATAATAAAAGAAAGATATTAGAGCAGACAATCCTTCAAATTGAAAAACAGTTTGGAAAGGGCTCTATAATGAAGTTTAGCGAAGATGCCAAACAACAAATTGATGTTATTCCAACTGGATGCCTAACTTTAGATAGTGCACTTGGAATAGGTGGTGTGCCACGGGGTAGAATTATTGAAATATACGGACCTGAAAGTTCGGGTAAAACTACTGTTGCTTTACATATTTTAGCAGAAGCACAAAAATTAGGTGGCTCAGCAGCATTTATAGACGCTGAACATGCATTAGACCCAGCATACGCAGAAAAACTTGGTGTTGATGTTTCAGAATTATATATCAGTCAACCGGACAATGGTGAGCAAGCACTTGATATTTGTGAAGCTCTTGTCAGAAGTGGTGCTATGGATATAATTGTTATTGACTCTGTTGCAGCACTAACTCCAAAAGCAGAAATTGATGGTGAAATGGGCGATAACTTTATAGGTACTCAAGCGCGTTTAATGAGTCAAGCTTTAAGAAAATTAACAGGTATTACAAATAAAAGTAAAACCTGCGTTGTATTTATCAACCAACTTAGAGATAAAATCGGTGTTATTTATGGTAGCCCTGAAACTACAACTGGTGGAAAAGCATTAAAATTTTATGCTACTGTGAGAATGGATATCAGAAAAGCTGATGTTATAAAAGAAGGTACAGAATTAATTGGTAATAAAGTTAAAATAAAAATCGTTAAAAATAAAGTTGCACCGCCATTTAGAACAGCCGAGTTTGATCTTTTATACGGACAGGGGATAGACAATTTAGGCTGTGTTGTTGATCTTGCAGCAGAATTTGATATTATAAAAAAAAGTGGCTCATGGTATAGTTATAACGACGAAAAAATTGGACAGGGAAGAGATAATGTTAGAATGTTCTTAAAAGAAAAACCAGAGCTTTATGAAAAGATTGAAAAACAAATAAAAGAAAAATTATTCAATAAAAAATAATTAATATATCCGCTTTAGAGCAAGTTTGTTCAAGCGGATATTTATTTTAATATAAGCGTACACTAAAACAATGAAATGGGTTTTAGTAATTTTTTTAATTTTTGTTATAATTTTAACGGTTAGATTAACATTTAAAATGGATTTTTTCTTTGATATTTTTAATAATAATGGATATATTATTTTAAAAATTTTTAAATTTATAACAATTTTTAAAGCTAGGATACAATTTACTTATTACTATTTAAGTTTGTATGTTAGTGATAAAAGAACTATAAAAATCAAACTAGATTTAGATGATAAAAACTTACAATTTATTAATGACTTGCAATTAGTTTTAATTGCAAAAACATATCTAATTAACTTTGATTCGAAAGTTGAATTTGGACTAGAAAATGCCTTTCACACAGTAATTGCTTATGGAAATCTTACTTTACTTAATAGATTTTTATTTTTAAAATTATTAAATAGAAACGAAGACGCATCAATTAGTATGAATGTTTTACATAAATTTACAGAAAATACACTTAAAGTAAACTTGCAGTCGAAGTTTATAGTTTCACTTTTTGATTTAGTTTGGGCATTTGCATACGCCGTACTTAACAGGAGATTAATTTATAATGAGTAATCATAAAGAAAAAATTGATTCATTTATACAAAACACACTACTAAATATACGCAAATTAATTGAAGCAAATGTGATAGTAGGAAATCCAATTCAAGCAGGAAAATCAACTATAATCCCAATTAACAAAGCAACAGTTGGGTATATAACTGGTGGTGGAGAAATAACTAATAAAAAAACTCCGCAGTTTACAATTGGTAGCACATCGGGTTTTAATATAACTCCAATTGGATTTATATATGTTGATAATGGCAATGCTACTTTTATTTCCACACAACCTTGCACACCAAATGATAAATTGCTAGATGCAATATATAAGATAATATGTAAAAAATTTAATGAGACTAATGAAGATGCGGATGAATGCAAAAAACAAACAAAAAAAGAAACAAAAGCAGATAAATCTAAAACAAAAATAAAGGAGAAGAAAAATGAAACTCAGTAGGTTTTGCTTATGTTTAATATTAGCAATTTGTGCGATATTTTCTTCAACTATGGTAGCTTTTGCAGAGCCGTTAGATGCTATTGCGCCAGCAAAAAGCTTAGTTGTTTTAGAAGGCAACACAAACGAAGTGCTATATCATTTTAAAAAAGATATGCAATTGCCAATCGCAAGCTTAACTAAAATTGTTACTGCGATAGTGGCAATAGAAAACTGTGAAGATATTAATACTATAGTTGAAATTAGCCCAAAGGCTGTAGGAATAGAGGGAACAAGTATATATTTGAAAAATGGTGAAAGTTTAAAATTTTATGATTTATTATTAGGCTTAATCCTTGCAAGCGGAAACGACTGTGCGATTGCACTCGCAGAATATATTGGCGGAGAGGGCGGACAAGAAAGATTTGTGGAAATGATGAATGAATTTATTTTAAAACTAGAACTGAATAATTCACATTTTGATAATCCACACGGACTTGATAGCAAAACTCATTATTCTAGTGCGTATGATCTTGCTTGTGTTACAGCTTATGCTATGAAAAATAAAACTTTCCGTGAAATTGTAGCAACTAAATATGCTACAATTGAAGGTAATGAGATATATCAAACAAGATATTTGAAACATAAAAATAAACTACTTTTTAGCATGGATAGTTGTGTGGGTGTTAAAACAGGTTTTACTGATAATGCGGGAAGATGTTTGGTGAATACAGCCGAAAAAGATGGATTGCAAGTAATTACAGTCATTCTAAATTGCGGTCCTATGTTTGAAGAGGCTAAACGCTTAACAAACAATGCTTTTAGCGAATACGCAATGAAAGAGTTTGTTGCACCATATAATTTCATCAGCAATATCAATATAGTAAACGGCGATAAAGAAAATATAGGTGTAGTCACAATAGGTGGATTTAAAAAAGCAGTAAAAAAAATAAATTTTGAAAAATATATTGTTGAATATGACTTCCCAAAAGAAGTGAAGGCACCTATTCAATTAAATCAAGTTATTGGAAAAGTTACTGTTAAATTTGAAGATGAGGTGATATTTCAAGACAACCTTTATTCTATTGATAGCGCTAACAACATTGATTTAAAGTATTTAATTGAAAACATATTGAGAAAATGGGTGCCAAATTAAATAAAAATTGTTATTTTTTGCAACACAATTATTTTTTTCTGGAACAGTATGGAATAACATCTTTTATCAAATAACCTCATATTTTTTATTAATTTAAATTATCTATAATTCAATAATAGCTCAGCATTAAAAAGTAATAAAAAACAAAAAGTATATTGTCTTATACAAATTTTAAAAAATAAATTACGCTAGACCGCAAAGTCGTGCTGTCGCATTTTTAATATTTTTTTTTAAAATACAATAAGATATTTATTTTTGTTTAACTATTTATTTGCAAAATCTTTAATTGTGGTTTATCATAATAGGAATGATTTATTAATAAGGATTTTAATGAGAATTAACAAGTTTTTAGCAGGTGCAGGTCTTGCAAGTAGAAGAAAAGTTGAAGAATTAATAATTAATGGAAAAATCAAAGTAAACGGCGAGGTTATAATTAACCTGGCTTTTGATATTAATGAAAATGATAAAGTTGAGTATAATGGCAAAATTTTATCTTTTTTTAAAGAAAATATCTATATTATGCTAAACAAACCAAAGTGTTATATTTCAGCAGTTAGCGATAATAGGGATAGAAAAACAGTAATAGATTTAATTAAAGAAAAAGATGAGAGATTATTTCCAGTCGGCAGACTTGATTATAACACTGAAGGATTATTACTTATTACTAATGACGGCGATTTTGCAAATAATGTGATGCATCCTAGAAATGAAATTGGAAAAACTTACGAAGTAACAACAAAAGAAAAACTTACTCATTTTCATAAAGCGCAGATAAGAACGGGTATTCTAATTGATGGAGTTAAGACATCACCTGCGTTAGTTACTTCTTCTTTAAAAATAAATGATGTATTATATGTAACAACTATTACTATCTTTGAAGGTAAAAACAGAGAAGTAAGAAATATGTTTAAAGAATTACATTTAAAAGTTTATAATCTAAAAAGAATTAAAATTGGTAATTTAGAACTAGGGAATTTAAAAATTGGTAGTTATAAATATTTAACGCAAAATGACATTAATAAAATTTTTAATTAGGAGAAAATGATGATAACAATTGCTATTGATGGACCTTGTGGTTCAGGAAAAAGTACAGTAAGTGAGGGAATAGCTAAAAAACTTGGTATTTTATATCTTAATACTGGTGCAATTTATAGAGCTATTGCATTATATATGTTAAGAAATAATATTAATAGTAATAATATAAATAGTATTACAGATGCAATGGATAAAATTAACATTGAAATTAAATATTTAAATAACGAACAGCATACATTTTTAAATGGGGAAGATGTTTCAAAACAGTTATACAGTATGGAAGTAAGCGATGCAAGTTCGGTTTTTGCTCAATTTAAAGAGGTAAGAGATAAAATTCTTCACATTCAACGAAACCTTGCAAAGGTTCAAAGTATTGTGATGGAAGGCAGAGATATAACTTCTCATGTGTTACCTGATGCTAAATTTAAGTTTTATATTGATGCAAGCCCAGAAATTAGGGCACAGCGTCGAATTAATGATGAAAAAATTATAGGTAAACCACAACTATGTTTTGAAAAAGTTTTAGCAGATATTTTTGAACGCGATGAACGAGATAAAAATAGAACTATATCACCGTTAATATTAGTTGAAGACGCTATCTATATCAACACCGATAATCGAAATGTTGAAGATGTTGTTAATGATATTTATAAGCTTATTAAAAGTAAAAAGGATTAAATATGCTTTATTATATTATAGTTATTTTAGCAATTCTTCCGTTTTTAATAATTTTTCCAATAATCGTGCGCGGAAGAAAAAACATGCCCAAAGGTAAGATGTTGTTTTGTTGTAATCATCAATCCAACTGGGATGTACTTTTGATTGCAGCAAAAATACCAGGGCGAAGATTTTATTTTATGTCTAAAGAATCGTTGTTTAAAAACAAATTTTGCTCTTTTATTTTAAAAAAGTTAGGTGCGTATCCTGTTTCTCGTAACAAAACTGATATATCTGCAATTAAAAAAACACTATCTCTTTTGAAAGACGAAAAAGCAATCTGTTTATTTCCTGAAGGTGCTCGGTTAAAAACTGAAGATTCAAATGAGCTTCGAGATGGTGCAATAATATTTGCCTTAAAATCTAAAGCACCGATTGTTCCTGCATGTTTTATTAAAAAGCCTAAACCTTTTTGTTTTAATAAATTAATTATTGGAAAACCTTTTAATTTAAGCGAAATGGAAGAATTTAAAGAAAAAAAAATTACTGTGGAATTAATTGAAAAGGGCAGAGAAATTTTGCGTAAAAAAATGTTTGGTTTATATAATCAAAATATTAAGAAGTAAAAAATACCTAATAAAAAAAACAATATTGAAAGATTAATTAGTTTTATCTTGGATAAAGAACCGTTTAAGGTTCTTTTTTAATAAAGTATAAATTTTATGATATTTTATTTTGTCTGTCATGAAAGAATATAGTGTAATTAAAAATAATTAAAACGTGCCTTATAAATTTATGTTATATACTAACATTAGGTGAAATTTAAATTTAGAAACACTGTAAAATCATATAAAAAAAATAAAAGTAGGTAAGGGAGCATAAGTAATATAAAAATAAATCAAATTAAACAATATAAAAACTCTGCAAAACTCTGCTTTTAAAATTATATAATTATTTGAGTTCTAGGTAAAAATTATATATATAAAAAAATTTAATTATACTGTTAAAAAATAAACCTGTGTAAGTAAAGTATATTCGTTAATGCATGCATATTAGTAATTTTTTTATTTTATCCTACCAATAGAGTAAGCCGATTTTTTTATTTTAAATTATATGTCTTTTAATTATATAGCGTGTGGCTTAATAAAAAACCGCTTTAATTTAAGCGGTTTATTTGGTGGGAGAGGCTGGATTCGAACCAACGAAGTCGGAGACGACGGATTTACAGTCCGTTCCATTTGGCCACTCTGGAACTCTCCCATATAAACTTTTAAGTTAATTTTCTAAGCTTACTGTGAAACTTAGCAATAATATGTTATTATTGGCAAATATCTTAAAAGTTTGCTGGAGCTGGTGATAGGAATTGAACCCACAACCTGCTGATTACAAATCAGCTGCTCTACCGATTGAGCTACACCAGCGAAATTATTTTATCTTTACACACATTTATTTAAAAATGGTGCCTTGGGGCGGAATCGAACCACCGACACGAGGATTTTCAGTCCTCTGCTCTACCGACTG
>CALNBM010000065.1 GCA_937874195.1 uncultured Clostridia bacterium
TGTCATACCGGTAAATTTTAATTTTACTTTAATCCACCCTTATCTTCAGAAGTTTTCCAGGTTCACCCAAAAAAAGACAGCCGTCTTTCATGGAAACCAAAGTGCCTAAAGATTCCAACGTATTCTTATCGACTTTAAACAATTTATGAGCTGACAGGTCATCATATCTGAATTTCATCACATAAAAATCATCTTTACAGAAAAAAGAAACAGCCACATCGTTACCATCCGAAAGCATATTTGTGGAATAAATCTTTCCATCTTCTGCGATACTGCGCATTAAATCCAGCGGGTTATCTTTTTTTACATCCGAAAAATCAGGCCACAAATTATTAAAATCCAGTTCACAAAGCACTTCGGCCTGTCCACCATGACATTTATAAATTCTCGGTTCAACAGCTGGCAAGTACAAAATGGTATCATTCGAAACTCTGGCAAACACATTATAGCTTGCAAATGTCACATTCTCTACTTCGCGAGGCACTGGCAAGACTGGTTTTCTGGAGTCTCCATCCACATATATCAGCTTATCCTTATTCGAACCATACGCCACATTACCACGGTCATACCACACACCGCCAGAGTTGCCACTCTCACAGAAGAAATGATTCGCTTGAGCCTCGGCATCGTCTTTATATAGGAATGTGAAATTCTGATCCAAATATATTCGCTGAGAGGTAGAATAGGTATCAAGAAGCACTACTCCTGAAGGTATGACGTTGAAATCTACAATACTAACAAATTCATTCGGCCCATTCCCTCTTTTAGTATATGAATTCACAAGCGCACCTTCCGAATCATACAGATAAAGACCAGGATCCTTCCATGAGTCCAGAATCAGTATCGAATCTCCCATCCATTCAAGTTTGGTTATATTTCCGGGGAAATGACTTGACAGGGAATCATTTAACATAAGTACATCAATAGATAATGCCGCCTCCTTCAATGGCAGGGCATCATCAAGACTTACACTAATCTTACCGGATTTCATATCTGAACCTCTTTTTGTGCAGGATAATATCATTAGTGACATCATTATACAAGCCACACTGACTTTTAATAATCTCATATTAAGTTTCATATAAATCTGTTTTTTGTTTTAAACTTATCAAATGGAAAGAGAATATATACTTTAATTCTAGTTGTTTTTTATGAACAAGTTTGCCCGTGTTATAACCTTCAATCTTGCCTAAATTATATCTATCATTAAGCAGTTTTTCGATTTTTCTAATGCGTGCTAATATTGTTGCATCGTTTAATATCCCAAGATTTTTTCCGCCACTTCTTGATGTTTTATTTATTTTACTAATATCATCCAACCTTAAACCACCCCCAAATGCGACTAAAACCTTTATAAACTTATATTTTTCACTTCCCATAACAAATACAAAATATTTTATAATTTAATAAATGATAAATAGACTACAAAGGTTTTTATTTTTAATTATTGCGCTTTTATGTGTGATTCCCACACGCATACCTGTTTATTCAGCTGATTTATCCACTTACGCTCAAATCACTACGCACGGATATTTATATAGTTCGCCAAACACATTGTCTTTTTATCAAATATGCATGCTGGAAACAACTTACTTTGTTAAAATAATTCTTGTTAACGATAATGAATTCTATTATGTTGACTACTGCGATGTGCAAGGCTATGTTTTAAAAAGTGTGGTGCGAAAAATAATTGGAACTCCTAAAAACTCTTTTCCAAACCTAACAATTTCCACAAACGATGACAAATGCTTTTTTCGCTCATCACCCAAGCGTGCCGATGACAATATTATAGGCACGCTTCAACCCTTTACATCTAATATAAGATATATAGGAAAAATAGTTGGTCAAGAAATGTGGGACTTTGGTGGAACAACTTGGTATTTTGTAAACTATAACGGCATAAAAGGTTATATTTACGGCGGTTATTTAATTTCCCGGCCAAGTGTTCCACCTAACACAGAACAAATCGCTTTTATTGAAAGCGAGCAATATCTAACAGTAAACCCGCTCTCAAATCAAGCCTGCTTGGCTATTATCTTTTTAACACTAATTCCTGCCGTTTTCATATTAATAATGCTTTTTAAAAGTCCAAAAGTTCCTGTGCAAAAACCAGCAAAAGTAGTTCACCAAACCGACAATATCGATTATGATAGTTTGCTTTAAAGTTGTATAGATGCTTATTAAAAAATACTTTTGCTTATAAACACAATTTTTAGCTTTACTTCTTACTTATTTAATTTTTTTTAAAAAAAATTTTTAGTTTTTATTTACTTATTTTATAAAAAATCTTTTTTATAAAAAATTTACTTAGGTAAAATATATCACTAATTAAGATGATATTCTATCAAAAAATATATCACTGATTAAGATGATATTCTATCAAAAAATTAAATTAAATCGTTTTTATAGTTCTTTTATTGCCTTAATGACTTTGCCTAAAAACTTTTGCTTTTAAACTTTTACTTATAAACTGTTTTAGTTTTTTACTACTTAAAAATCTTTTTTATAAAAAATTTACTTGGGTAAAATATATCACTAAATAAATTTAATCTATAAAATATGTCCGTATTTCTTACACAACATACTCGTCCAGCAACTCTTTTGCTAAACGAAAATTCGTAAAATCTTTTTCTATATTTTTGTTATATTCGCCAAAACTAGTAAATAATTCTACTTCATTATTATAATTTTCTTGAAAATATTGGCTATTATAACCTAGTCTGGTAAGCGCACTGGCAAATGATGCCAGTGCCATTTTTTTGTATCTAAAAATAGTGCGGACATTAACACCAAATAAATTTGCTTGTTCGTCCGCACACACGCCATCAAAATACTCCAAAACCAACTGTCTTTGATATTTACTTGGCATTTTAATTATTGCATCTTGAATTATTACTTTTAAATTTAAAAATCTTCTTTTCTTATCAATAAATTCGTTAACTTTGTCCACTCTTTTTAAAATATTTAATGGATTGGCTTTGTCGTAATAGGAAGTATTTAAGCATTTGTTTAGCACATATTTGTCTATGGCATTAATTGAACTTTCTAAGTATTTATAAAAAGATAAAATCAATTTTCCCCACTGCTTGATTTCCATAACAACTCCTTTTTATTTAACCATTTTTTTAAAAATTCTAGAACTTTTGTTCTATTATATACCATTTGGAAAAAAATTTCAATACTCTATGCCAAAATTTTCCAATTACGCTAAAATTTAAATTTATTTTCTCCACAATTTTTTTAGTTAATCAACTATATTGGCATACTTCCCTACTGCTTACATGAATTTAGTATCTTTCTACTATTTTTTTAAGTTTGTTCACAAACAAAAACCAGACTTTTTATTTGATATATGTTTATATTTGTTATATAATGTAAGATAAATAAAAATAATGGGAAGTGCTATTGAAAATTAAAAAAATTCTTGTTTTTATTTTAATATTTGTTTCATCAATTCTTTCTTTTACTTGCAATAAAGCGATATTTTTTGCAGATTCAAGCACATCCGCCGTCATTAGCCCACTGTTTTTAAATGACGCTGAATTCTCGCTAGACCTAACCGATATAACTTTTTTTGATATAAATAGCAACTATATTGTTTATGCAAACAATAGTTCCACCACTCTTACTATTTTAAATAGAAAAAATAAAAACATAGACCACTTAACAATAGAAGTCGATTATGAAACAATTTACATAAAACTTACTTGCAATTTTTTATTTGTGGGAATTAAAAATGTTACAAACAAATTAGTAGTTTTTAATCTTACTAGTAAAGAAGAAGTTTTTTTGAAAGATACTGATGGAATTGCTATGCAATTATATGATTACAACTATATCTCTATCATGGAAACCAGTTTGCAATCGGAAAATTGTATTTTAATTGCCACCACTTCAAGCACAGAACTTACGTATTACCATTTTTCAACTAACAATCTTAATTGCATTCGCTCTTCAATGGTTCAAAATACCCAATTTTCCAACCATTCGCTTTCCTATATTGCGCTTAGTTATGATGGTATTAATTCTTCTAATATTGCTTATGTTGTGGGTAGTGGAACAGGAAATAAACTATTTAAAATTACCCTTGATAATGGATTTTATATCGCCGTACCCACTCGTTTTTATCCTGCTAATAAATTTGTTTCATTAATAACCGTGCAAAATATATATGAAACTGAAATCAAGGATTATCTTGTGGCGGTATCCTATGAAGATTGCACCATTAAAATTGTTAAAACCACAACCCTTTCCGCTCCTCCCGATGACAAAGAAACTAACTGGACAAAAGGCCCCGAATCACTGGAAAATAACAGCTTTAAGAAAGGTGTAGTAAACCACCCATGTGACGCAAAGTTTTTCAACGGCAAAGTTTATGTAAGCGACAGAGGAACAAAAAGTATTCAATCTTTCACTCTTGAAATAGACAACGCAGATACCATGAATTTTAACGGAGTGAAAGTAGTTGCGGCTAGTTTTTGTGCTGAAATTGGCAGATTTAATCCAAATTCTCATTTGTCAAATTCTAATGCTTTTGACCGGTTGCTAGTATCGGACAGCGAAAATAATCGCTTACAATTAATTTTAAACGATGAAGCAACTGAAATTCCAAACACTATCGGCTCTAATCCTTCTCATGCAATCTTTGATAATGATAATAATATTTATTATAGTGTCAAGAAAACCGATGGCTACTCCTTTATTAAATATAGTTTAGAGGACTCGCAGTTTGTTGAATACACTTCCTATTTATCTAGTACAAGTTCTCATCCGTTGCCTGAAATATATTCTATAACATACGCTCTTGATAATGTGTTTTTAGTGGCAGCAAATGTTTTTATTATGTATTCAAAACAATCTAACACTTTAACTGAAGTGTCTTATTCATCTTTTACTCCCGAATTTAATAATACTAATATATTAACATATTTGCCACAGTTGGAACAATTATTGTTTTATTCCAACAATCAATTAATTAGGCTAAACTATAACTCGGCAAGTGTGTTCCTGCCTGTGGGAAATGTCACAAATATAACAGATGTTTCATCTATTGCCGTTGATAATAACGATAATATTTTTATGCTTATTGGTAACAGCATTTTAAAATATAAAGTTGAAGATAATCAAATTGTGCTTGATAATGAACTTACAAATGATATTTTTTCAGATTACAACAATATTTCCATAAACAAACTTGGCGGGAATATTTATGCTTTTAATAACAAAACTTGCTCTATTGAAACAATTTCTTTGCCAACATTTAATTTAATTGAACAGCCAAAACGGGTTATAACCACCACTCATAATGTTGCAATTTATAAAAATGCAAGCGGACTAAATGGCGAAGTTGTGGAAATCTTAGCAGTTTTACCAATCGACATCTATCTAGATATTTATTCTCCTTATCCTGTTTATAAAAATGGCAATAAATTTTTTGTGGTGAACCTTGACAATGGCGGATATGGATATGTTAATGTGGTGGATGTGTTTTTCGACAATGAACAAATAGTTAAAGATTTAATAATTTCAAACGCACGCATTAATATTCGTGACCGAAGTGAAAGTGTTAAATTGTTTGCTCTGCCCGATTTAGAAGGCACAGTTATATGCAACTTAAACAACACACATAGAATTTATGTTAAAAACTATGATAAAGAAAGTGAGTTTACTTTTATCCAATGCTATGACGAAAATCAACAAGAACTCCGTGGCTATGTGCAAACAAAATATGTTGATTTAAATGAAATGGACAAGGGCGAATTTAATGCTCTAATTATTTTATGTGCAGGATTACTTTTAGCACTTGTACTTTTCATTTGTTACACAAGATTTAGAGAAGATAAAAATTAATTTTTTTTAAAAAAATTTTACGATAATGAGTTAAATTAAATACCTCACCTAAAAAATGTGGTTTTTTAATGACGCTTTTTAACAAAGGGATATTTTAGTCTATTCGATATTTTAAGATTTCCCTCTACACGCAAATAGTCGTGTAGTTTGCTTTGATGCAAATTAAAAATATGAAAGTTTACTCACATTTTTTCAAACCAAAGAAAAGAAAAAATATTATTAGCAACCTTAAAAAATTTAAGCAAACTAAGCGAAATTTATATGCTATTTTTTATATATGCTATTTATAGAATTTATGGAAAACTTTGATAAAAAATAATAAATTTGTCTTGATGTAATATTTTATAAAGCATGAAATAAAAAACGCAAATTCAGTGTCGTAACGAGTTTGTCCGCTAAACTTCAATTTTGTTTTATTAAATTTTCTTATTTTTGCTTTTTGATTTTTAATGTAATGATAATTGATATAATTTGCCACGCACCAATAAGAAGCAAGAAAACTCCAAATAGTGTACGAAGAAGGTGGTTGGAAAAATTATGTGCAAGAAGTGCTCCACCAATAGAAACCACAACACCAATTATAATAATAGGAATAGCAGCTTTAAAATCAATAAGTTTATTTTTAGTATGAATTATTAGGGCTGGAATAGCCATAGGAATAAAAACAAACAAATTAATTCCTTGTGCTTCAATTTGTGTAAACATACTAAAAAAAATCGATAAAATAGGAATAAGAAGGGTGCCACCACCCATACCCATGCCTGCAACAATGCCACTAACAAAACCTGCCAATAATAACCAAATAATCATAGTTTAGTTTTATGTGAATATTTAATAAAATATTAGCAGATAGTGTTTTTCAATTTCTAACAACAATATCTGTAATTAAGCAGAATTTTCAATAATATTTTAAGAATTTTATTACAACCTGTAATAAAAATAATTAATTGTTTTAAAGTTTTTTTTGCAATCTTACAATAAAATTTAGTAGTATACTCCGTAAAATATAGCAATAAAAACAAAAATCTAATTTGTATGAAAATTTATTTTAATCACTGTTTGCAAAACCTATTGAATTACTTACTATGCTTAAAAAAAAGTATAAGTTAAAACAATAAGCTTTAAAAGTATGCTTTTACTATAAAATCATTTTTATTCCGCCTGCAATAATTAACACTGCAAAAATAATCATCAAAATAATATTATTTATTTTTTTCAAAATAACTGCACCAACTATCCCACCCGAAAAAAACCCAACTAAAATTGGCCAACACTCAGCAAAATTAAACGCACCGTTATATAAATAAATAATAAAACTTGCAATGCAAAGTGGTAAAATTATAAGAATTGTGGTGGCATGTGCTTTTTTTTCAGGCAATTTTAATAAATGAACTAAACTTGCCACACACACCATTCCTCCCCCACCACCCCAAAGACCATTTATAAAGCCCACAAGTGCACCCACAAAAAGCAAAAGTGCGAGTGTTGGTTTTTTTTGTTTTTTTAAATTTAGTGAATTTGGAATACTAACTGTGAAATTAAACTTGTTATATCCAATTTGGTATTTATTTTCCATATTATATTTTGGCAATAACTTTGTATAAAATTCCATAATCTTCCACAAATTAAAAATGGAATTTTTTTCCAATAGCACACCGTTTATTTAAAAAAATATTGTTATTTAATTGATTAATAGTAATTATTATTATATAATATACATGTTTGTAATCTCAAACATTTCTATACAATTTAAAGGCGGAGCACATGAAATTAGACAAACTAAAAAACATTAGAAAATTATCGGTTACACTTATATTAGTTATAGGAATAGTATTTTCTTTTTCCTCTAACTTATTAGGTGGCGTAATATATGCAAGTAGCTCTTATAAAAATCCACTTTCTAATCCTTACTTTAATCAGAGTTACAACTCGGAATATATTTCCAGCCTTAACGGTTGGAGTGTTATATCCTACGACGGCTATCAAACCGCACGCGACCGAGATGGTTATAAATCAGGTTCTGTTAAAGCAAGCAGTGTGACAAACAGCAAAAACGAATCAAACGATAAGCTTTGGAAAAACTTTGGATTAATTGCAGACCCTGAAAGAGCAAACATTGATAGTGATAGTAAATATAACACTTATTTAATGTTGAACTCACCAAAAGATTTAGGCAGAATTGGTTATCAAACTTCTACCGATTTCACACTAGATGCAAATTCTTTTTATAAAATCACAGTAACATTTAAAACAATAAATAATGAATCTGCCGTAGTTGAAAACCTTGATCAAGATGCAAACGCTATGGACATCACAGTAGAAAGCAACAGTTATGCTAGTATTTATATTAAAGGTTTATCTGACGATACTTTTACCAGTGTTTCAAAGTTTGAAAAAGTATCCACTTATAATCAATGGAGCACTCGAACTTTCTACATTTCTACCACTCCATATTCAAGCGAAAAACTTAAACTACAAGTTTGGTTAGGTGGCGAAAAAGTAACAGATAATTGTCAAGGTGCAGTGTTTTTCAATGATGTTGATATAGAACGCTTTAATGAAACTTTTTACTATGAAGAAACAAATAAAATCCTGCCATCAAATGATTACATTAACGTTATTAATTTAGACACTAACCCATATATCAACAACCAAATAACAAACCCAAGTTTTGAACAAGGTTGGGCTGGTTGGACTCAACTGCCTTTAACTTCTGCTAATTCTGATGACAAAATGGAAATTATAAACTTTGCATCGCCTTTCTTCCCTTTTGAAGGTATTTTTAGTCCGCGTTCAAATAACTCATCTGTTTCTAACAGAAATGCTGTCTTTATATATTTAAAAAATGACGGCTTTTTAGGAGTTAAAAGTAACCCAATAGAAATAAAAGCAAATGGTTACTACCGATTAAGTGTTTGGACAAAAAGTGATGCAAATGTCGGTAAAGGCGGCACAATTAGAGTTGTTGAACTTGGGAAAAACGGTGAACGCAATCTTGATAGTGCAAAAAGCCTAACAGCGCCAACCACTTCAACGAGTAACAACCGTAATGGCTGGGTACAATATAATTTTTATGTTCAAGGCAATGGACTAGAAAATAAATTTATATCGCTTGAACTTTCTTTGGGAAATGAACAAGAAAACACTCAGGGTTATGTGTTCTACGACGACATAACTTTACAACAAGTTTCTCAAAACATTTTTTTAAAAGCAACTGCAACCACTCAATCAGGAATTTTAAATTTAGAACAATCAAACAATAAATTGTTTATGATTGCTAATCAATCGTTTAATCATGTTAGCCAAACGGGAATAGAGCAAGTGATTTACCCTGCTATACCTAATTCATGGACATTTGCAGAGCAAACAAAATATCAAAATAGCGGATTGATTAACGGTGTTATAAACACCAACCCTACTCACTTTAACGAAAACAGAAAATTTTATCCCGATAATATGCCTAATCCGGGAACAATTAAATATGACAATGTTTCTAATAATGTTTTAGTTATGGGTAGCAGAACAACCAGCGACAATTTAACTTATACAAGTGAAAGTTTCTCTTTTGAGAAAAACACAAAATATTATCTTTCATTCTATTTTTATTCTCATCTGCTTAATTCAACAAACAATGATTCAATGATAAATATTAAAATATTTAATAATGATTTTGTGATAGGCGAACATGAATTTGCTAAAACAAGTAGCAATGGCTGGAAGCAATTTGTTTTTGAAATTAGCACGGGTTTAATTTCAGGAAGTTTTCAAGTTCAACTAAATTTTGCAAACACAAAAGGATATGTGTTTTTTGACGATTTTTATCTTACTTCCACCCCTCACCAAACCGATAGATATGCGCAAAAAATAATTATGGACACAAATATTAATAACTTTTCATCGTTTAGCAACTTTAAAAAATCATCCACTTATGATAGTCAAACTTTTGCTAATGTAACAAAAAATAACCTTGATTTTCTTGAGTTTTGCGGAATTAATGATATTTCATATATAAACGACGGTAACCTTTCCGCACTTTACATTTTAAACGAAGCAAAAGCTATCACCACACTCGAGAGTACTAACGCATTTGCTCTTATGGGTGGACAATATTATAAAATATCTGTTTGGATAAAAACTTCTTACCTTTATAGTGATGAAGAAAGCGAAAACATGGGCGCATCATTTGCAGTGAATTATGGCGATGTTATTAATGAACAAATAGGCATAAATTCAAACGATTACACCCAGTATAGTTTTTATATTAATCCAGAAAACAATATTGATGCTAAGATAATTTTTGGATTAGGCGGAAAAGATGCACCTCTTTATGGAATAGCATATTTTGATGGTTTAGAGATAATAACATTTGCGTCTTTAACAGAATTTGAAGAAGACCAAGTTGACAAAACAGCCGAAAATATAAAAGTTATAAAAGCTGCAATTATTACCGATGAAGATAAACCAAGTATTGAAGAACATGATTCTCATGACCACGATGGTTCTGCTAATTTATTGATGGCGGCATCAGGAATTATAACAGGTGTTGCTATCATAATTGCAATGCTAGGAACTGGAATTAGAAAAATTAAATTGCGACGCCCTACAAAAATTTCCACCACTTATGACAGACGCAAAACCTTAAACAAATCATTAGACAGGCAAGAACTAATTGAACTTCATGAAGGACTAATTAAAGAAATCGAAACAGAGCTGGCAGAAGAAAAAGCAGCGTTCAAAGAACGAGAAGAAATTATAACCGGCAAAATTAATGAGTATAATAAAAAACTAAACGAAGAAACTGCTGAACTAAAAACAAAGTTTATGCAATTTGAAAAATATAAAGATATACAAGAACAAATACTAAACGCTAAAATTGCTGAAAATAAAGCTGAAACTTCTTTAAAAGATGATCGTGAAAATGAAAAACAAATTGCAAAAATTGTAGCACAACAAAAGAAAGTTCAAAAAGAGATTTTTAAGATAGAAAATAAATATGAAAGTGAAATTTACAAATTAGAAAATATGCTTGCTAATTTTGCTTTAAAACCACAATTTTTGGAACAAGAAATAGCAGACTTTAAAAAAGATATTGAAAAAATTAAAGAAAAAGAAAAAAGTGCAGCATTAAACCTAAAAAAAGTTAACAAAAAGGTTGATATAAAATAATCTTTAAAAAATCTGCTTGTATAAAAATAATTATTATTTATAAAATAAAAACCCCAAAATAAATGAACTGACCCCATAAAAGTAGATAGTAAAATAAAAAGCCTTCTTATGTATAATAAAATAAACATAGGGAGGCTTTTTTAAGCGGCAAATAAAAAAGGCATGAAACATTATTTGTTTTGAGTTTAGAAAATTAGTGTTTTTTCCACCAAAAACTGTTAGTACTTTTCAAAAAGAATAGTACAAAAATTTTTATTTTAAAACACTAAATTATATTCAAATTATATTTTTCAAACCACAAATGAAGTTGATATAAATAAGCAATTAATTGAGGTTTTGTCATAAGTTGACCGAACCACGGAACGAGCAAATCTTTATCATCTTTTAGTAATTCCGCTAATTTCTTTTTATCAAATAGTTCGTGCAATATTGAACTATCTTTGCTTATTGCTAATTGCAATAATTTTTTAACTGCTGCCATATACTCTGGATTAAAAGTTTTTGGATAAGGGCTTTTCTTTCTATATAATATTTCATCGGGAACAATATCCTTAGTTGCCATTCTTAATAAGCCTTTTTCCATGTTACTATAAAACTTAAATTCCCATGGCACATTATAAAGATATTCCACCAAATTAATATCTGCAAAAGGCAACCTTGCTTCCACTGCCGATGCCATAGTCATTCTTTCTGTTCTTTCAAGAAGTGTCTGCATAAACCAATTCATATTTAAATATGTTAAGATTTTATGCTGTTTGTCAACTTCGCTTTCCCCACCATAAAGCGGAACTTCTGCCACACTCTCATCAAATTTCGCCTGAACATAATTTTTAAGATTCAATTTTTGTTTATAGTTTTCGTTTAATAAATTATGCCTGTAATCTGCGTTTCGTATCCATGGAAAACCTTTATCAAATTTCTCACGATAAAACCAAGGATAACCGCCAAATATTTCATCCGCGCCTTCTCCTGTAATAACCAAATTGATTCCATCTACTTTAATGCGTTTTGAAAACTCTAATAGTGAACCATCAACATCTACCATTCCCGGATAATCTTTTGCAATAAGTGAATTTGTTAAACTATCAATCAACTGCTCGTTTGTTAGTTTAACCACAGTATTTTTAATATTATATCTATCTCTCACGAGTTCTATAAATTCATTATCTCTGGAAACTTGAAATTCATTTCCTTTAAAATGCTCGCTATTCCCTGCATAATCCACGCTATATGTTTGTAAGTTATCTTTTAATTTTTTTGCAATTAATGTGATTATAGTCGAATCCAATCCTCCCGATAGTAACACGCCAAACGGCATACTAGTCTGCAAAGTGTTTTTAATAGACTGTTTTAATATTCTTCTAACACAAGCCACTGTATCATCAAAACTGTGAATATGTTTTTTTGCCTGTAATTGCCAATATTTTTTAATAGTCAAATTGTTTTTTTCAAAAACCAAATAATGCCCGCCTATTAGTTCATGAACATTTGTATAAATTCCATGCGATGGTGTTCTGGAAGGACCCAGTCCCAAAACTTCTTGCAAACTATTAATAGAAATCAAATTGATATTTTTATAATGAATTATTGCTTTAATCTCACTTGCAAACACAAATTCATTGTCGCAATGATAATAAAAAAACGGCTTTTGTCCTAAATGGTCACGGCACGCAAAAAAACATTCTCGCTTTTCATCCCATATAACAAACGCAAACATTCCATCTAACATTTTTGCAACATTTTCTTTGTGCTCAGCAAATAATTTAACAACAACTTCAGCATCACTGTCGCTTGTAAACACATAGCCTTTTTGTTGTAAACCTTTTTTTAATTTCTCTAAGTTGTATATTTTTCCGTCAAAGGAAATTATAAACTCATTAAATTTAATTGGCTGGTTGGTTTCACTAATTTGCCTATTCCCTAAAAAAATATGTTTATTAAAGTATACCTCTTCAAACTTTCCGCGGTGGCTTAAAGTTTTTAAACTTTCCACTGCTTTTTTTTTGTTCAACTTTAATGAAACAACTCCAAAAATTCCACTCATTCTTATCATATCTCCATTAAATATAATATGAAAAAAATTTACTTTATGATAAATTGATTTATGCCTTGATTTGAAAATTATTGTTCTGACTCTCATTATTTAAGTAATAAATATAAGTTTTTTATTTCTGCAAAACGATAATATG
>CALNBM010000066.1 GCA_937874195.1 uncultured Clostridia bacterium
AACACAAGCAGTTCATGAAAAATATTTAAACAATACAGTTAAACCTAATTTTATAGAAGAACAAACATTTAAAGAATTAGATTTAATTAATAACCATAATGAAGAAAATTTAGCGAATAATAGTGTGGAAAATAATAATTCAAATAGTGATAATAATCCCACGGAAAATTTTAAATAACAACTGGATTTTGTCATATTTATCTTAAATAATAGCAATAAGTGGTATTTATATGACAATAACTATATTTTTAATAAAATTTATCCATAAAAAAATACCCGATAATGAATAATAATTTAGGTAAATAATTTTACTTATTTTGTATATAGTCCTAACATAACAGCAACCAGCCTGTTTTATATTTTAATAAAGACATGGAAAAATGAGTCTAAATAATAATGATAACTTATATTATTTCTCATATTACTTAAAAAAAAGAAGAGATTTTAAATTTCTTCCTTTTTTTTATTTCTTTATATTTCTTTTTTATTTTCTTTATATTTAATATAAATTAATTTTTGTTAACATTATATTTATACTTATTATATTTATACTTATTATATTTTTTATTTCATAAAATTAAAGTTTTTATTTTATTTATATTAATTTAAAAGTTTTTTTTAAATAATACGCACAGGTAAAATAAGATGCAGAAATTCGCTTTTATCACTACCATTTTCATCCACACCTGTTATAACACAAGGTGCTATTATTGATGTGAAATTAAGTTTAATAAATTCGTCTGTTATAGTTCTAAGCGCATCACTGAAATATTTAACATTAAATCCTATAACTAAATCATTTCCTTTAAGTGATATAGTTATTTTTTCGTTAATATCTGCTATTTCGCTTTTGCCGAGTAATTGTAATACTTTTTCCTTAATATCAAATTTTATTAAATTTCCTTTATCAACGCGACTAAGAAGGGATGCTCTTTCAATAGCATCTTCTAATTGCCCTTTGTTAATTATAACAGTTGAAGTAAAGTTTGATGGAATTATTTGAGAATAATTAATAAATTCACCATCAAGAAGCCGTGTTGTTATCTTAACATTATCAATTTCTATCATTAAACTATTTTTTTGAAGATAAATTTTAACTATATTATCGTTTTCCTCTAAAAAACTTGCAATTTCTTTTAAACTTTTCGCAGGAACCACCACAGATAAATTTTTGCTTGCATTTTTTATTTTACTTTTAGTTAATGCTAATCTATAACCATCTAATGCTATAAGTTTTATTTTATCATCTTCAATTTCTAATAAACAACCTTTTAATATAGGCCTCACATCATTCGTTGCAACAGCAAAAACACTTTTATTTATAATATTTTTTAAGTCTTTTTGTTTTATTTCAAAAGAATCTTCATAGTCATATTTTTTAATATTTGGAAACTCTTCACTGTTTAAACATTGAATTTTTCCACAACTATCAGTATATAAAACACTTAAAACATTTGTCTCATTTAAATCAAGCTCTATTTGTTCATTATTAAGTTTTTTAATAAATTCTGAAAACAATCTGCCGGGTACAACTGTTTCACCTTCAATTTTAATATTTGCTCTGATTTTTTTTTCTATTGATAATTCAAGATCAGTGGCAGATAGCATTAAGTAATCTTCATCGGCTGTTAATTTAATCCCTTCTAAAATAGGATTGGTTGTTTTAGTGCTAACACCTCTGTTCACTTGCATTATTGCTTCTGATAAATCTAATCCATCACAAACTAATTTCATAGTATTCTCCTTTTTGAATAATTATAAGAAATGGTTAATAAATATATACTTTTTGTCATAAACTAATCTATATTATTAATTTTATTGAATAATAATATTATTAATAATAGTTGTGGAAATGTGGATAAAAATTTTATTTACTATATATTCTGTTTTCGGTACGATAAATGCGTTTATAAAATCGCATATATCGTTTTTTTAACTGTGGACAAGTATGTGTAAATTTTAACAATCAGTTCACAATATCCACAAGATTATGTTAATAACTATATGGTTTTATCCTAAATTTAATTTTTTCATATTTTTAATATGTAATAATATTCATTAATTACTGTTTAATTGCCATTGCTTTAATATCATTAACTGCAATTTTAATTCGATTATTTTCTTTTATAGCGTCTGCTATTTTATCTCGGGCATATATAACAGTTGTGTGGTCTTTTTTCCCAAACACTTGACTTATTGATATTAATGGAAGATCAAGCATTTCATAAATAACAAACATACAAATTTGTCGAGGTTCGACTATTTCTTTATTTTTTTTCTTTCCTAAAAGTTCAGCTCTATCAACACTAAAATACTTACAAACGCAATCTATAATAACATTATAAGTTAAATGTTGTTTATTTGTGGAAACATGGTCTTTTAATGCTTCTTTAATATCTTCCAAATCGGCAGAATCTTTAAGTCTTAAAGTGGAATAAAAGTGAACTTTACTTAATAATCCTTCCATTTCTCTAATATTAGTGTCATAGTTTTCGGCAATATAATTAATAACTTCGCTAGATACATTATATTTTTCGTCTTCTGATTTTTTACGAAGTATTGCAATGCGAGTTTCAAGGTCAGGCGTTTGAACATCTTGAATCAACCCCATACTAAACCTGCTTACCAATCTTTCTTCTAGAATTGCTATTTCTTTTGGTGGACGATCAGAAGCTATAATTATTTGCTTGTTATTTTCGTATAAATCATTAAAAGTGTGGAAAAATGCTTCTTGTGTGGAATTTTTCTTAGAAATAAATTGAATATCATCAATAAGTAAAATATCTAAATTTCTGTATTTATCTCTAAAAGAACTTTGTTTTCCAGATTTTAAACTTTCAATATAATCGTTTGTAAATCGTTCGCATGTGACATATAGCGTTATTAAATTTGGAAATTTTTCTGTTATGTAATTTCCTATTGCATGCAAAAGGTGGGTTTTTCCAAGGCCAGTGCCACCATAAATAAAAAGAGGATTTATTTTAAAAGGATTTTTTGCAACACCTTCACAAGCTGCATAAACATATTTATTTGAATTACCTACCACAAAATTAGAAAAAGTATATTTTTTATTAAATTTAAAGGAAGAGTTTTCGTTATTTAAACTTTCTTTTTTTTCTTCTTTTGTAGCAAGTAATTTTTCTTTTGCGTATGGATCAATAACTTCATAATCTTTTATTTCATCACAACATTCTTTGAGAGCTAAACTAATTTGTAAGCCATGAAGTTCAATTACTCTGGCTTTTGCACTTTCACTTGAAGTGGAAAGAGTGAAAATCCCGTTTTCAAAATTTACAGGCTCAAGAGTGTTTATCCATAAATCAAAAGAAACAGATGTAACTTGTTTTTGTAATTTTATTAATGCTTGCTGCCAAATTTTTATTATATCCAATTCTTTTGCCCCTTAAAGTTATAAAAACATTTTATATTAAAAGCTTACAAAAGTCAATAAATAAGAGAGATTATAAACTAATATTATTTATATGTGTTGATAAACTTCACTATCAGTACAATAAATATAGAAAAAGAAATATATTAAATATTTAAGTAGTTATTCTTTTTAAGTATTGTACGCAGTTATTCGATTACAACACCTGTTCAGTAGTTTTTCCGTTTTCCACATTAAAGATTGTTGCGGGTATATCAAATTCAAATTTAGTGCAAGATATAATGCTTTGAAAATTTTTAATTTTATCTAATAGTTTATTTTTTCTTTCATCATCTAATTCGCTTAAAACATCGTCTAATAATAAAACGGGATATTCGCCAAAAATACTATTATAAAACTCTAATTCGGCTAACTTTAAACTAAGCGCTGATGTTCGTTGTTGTCCTTGAGAGCCAAAATTTCTAACATCAACATTATTTAATAAAATTTTAATATCATCTCTGTGAGGACCACTTGTGGTGTAACCCATGGAATAATCTTTCTCCGCATCGGTTTTAAGAGAGGTTAAAAAATTTTCCTTAATTTGCTCTTCGTTATCACCTTTAATTCCCATATATTCAAGTTCTAATAATTCTTTTTCATGTGTTAAATATTTATGTGAAGAAGCAGTGAAAGTTTTTAATTTGCTTATAAAATTTTTTCTATCTAAAATTATTTTCGCACCCACTTCGGCTAATTGTTCGTTCCAGATAGGCAGTGTTTCAAGCAACACTTTTTTATTAGGCGACACCTTTAAAAGTTTGTTTCTTTGAATTAAAATTTTGTTATATTTAGAAAGATTATAAAAATATGTTTTACTAATTTGTGATAGTGAAATATCCATAAATTTACGGCGTTCTACCGGACTTGCTTTAACTAATTTTAATTCATCGGGCGAAAAGTAAATAGCATTAAACTCACCCATAAGTTCGCCTATTTTTTTTAGTGAAAAACCGTTTATTTTTATAGACTTACTTTGGTTTTCAAATAAATAAAACTCTATTTTTTTATTACCCGATAGTCGTTCTATTTCTATAACCACCTTAGCATACGAACAATCCCACTTAATTAAATCTTTTTCTTTTGCAGTTCGTGGACTTTTCCCAATAGCACACAAAAAAATGCTCTCCAAAAGGTTTGTTTTTCCTTGTGCATTTTTTCCTACAAGCACATTTATTCCACTTTTAAAAAAAAGATGTTCATTATTATAATTTCTAAAATTTTTAAGTTCTACGCTTTTTAGCTCCATATTATTATTATATCACTTGCGTGTGTTTTTTTAAACATAAAATTAATATTTTAAAACTTAGCATCCTTTAATTTACTACATAAAATAAATTTTAAAATAATAAAATTTTTTCTTAATAATTTATAATTTTTATACATTTTTTATATTGCTAATTGTTATCACAATTACACTCGTGATGGTTATTTTTTTATTGTTAAAGTGTGTAAACTAATTAAAATTATTTTACATTTAAAAACAAAAGAAATTAAAATAAAAAAACAACGATTCAGTTTTTGAACTAATATATTTAAATTTAAATTAAACAAATGTAAAAATTTTAAAAAAGATTAACCTTTTTTAACAAAACATTACTTTTCCCAGCTTGTCTTTATATTATAATATATATTTATATATTATATAATATAACATAATAAGTGAGCAAGAATTCATTGATTAAAAATATTAATTATGCTATAATTAAATATTGAAAAAAAGTAGCAGGGGAAGAAAATGCAAGACAATATAAATAGTGACGAAAGGCTAGAAAAAAAGAACTATGTAACTGAAAAAAACTTAAAATATGATGAAAATGATATTCAAGTTTTAGAAGGTTTAGAGCCTGTTAGAAAACGACCAAGTATGTATATAGGCAGCACAGATATTCATGGTTTACACCATTTAGTAACCGAAATTATAGACAATAGCATAGACGAAGCGCTAGCCGGTTATTGTGATATGATAATCGTTGATTTTAATAAAGACGGCAGTTGTACGATAAAAGATAACGGCAGGGGTATTCCTACAGGTATTCATTCGCACGAAAACAAAAGCGCTGTGGAAGTTGTTTTAACAAAACTTCATGCAGGTGGAAAGTTTGGTGGGGAAGGCTATAAAATATCCGGCGGGCTTCACGGTGTGGGGCTTAGTTGTGTTAACGCACTATCCAAATGGTTGGAAGTTAAAATTTATCAAAATGGTAAAGTACATGAACAACTTTATCGCCGTGGTATTCCACAATTTGATTTAAAAGTAACTGGTAACACTGAAAAAACCGGCACAACAATCACTTTTATGCCCGACGAAGAAATATTTGAAACAACAGAATTTGATTATTTGGAAATTAAAACGCGTTTTAGAGAAATTGCATTTTTAAATAAAGGACTTACGATTTCTATTGAAGATAAACGCAAAGAAGATAGCAAAAGAGAAGTTTTTTATTATGAGGGCGGATTAGTTGAATTTGTTGAATATTTAAACCGAGATAAGAAAACTATTTTGCCTGAGCCAATATATGTGGATGTTATTAATAAAACAAATGAAGTGGAAATTGCTTTTCAATATAATGAAGGCTATAACGAGATTATCAACACTTACGCAAATAACATAAACACAGAAGAAGGCGGAACACATCTAATTGGTTTTAAAAACGCTCTAACAAAAATTATTAACGATTATGGAAAAAACAATAACATATTAAAAGACAGTGAAAAGTTATCAGGCGAGGATGTTCGAGAAGGAATAACCGCCATAGTATCTGTTAAACTGCAAGACCCACAATTCGAAGGGCAAACCAAAACCAAGCTTGGAAACTCAAATATGCGTAAAATTGTGGAAGACGCAATGCAGGAGAAATTCGGTGGGTTTTTAGAAGAAAATCCAGTGTATGCAAAAGAGTTAGTGTTAAAATGTGTTACTGCAAAACGCGCGCGTGATGCTGCTAGAAATGTTCGTGATTTAACACGAAGAAAAGGAGTGTTGGAAAGCACTACCCTTCCGGGGAAACTCGCAGACTGCACAAACAAAGACAGGCATTCAACAGAAATTTATATAGTGGAAGGAGATAGCGCGGGCGGTACGGCTAAACAAGGGCGTGACAGGCGTTTTCAAGCGATTCTGCCACTTAGGGGCAAAATTCTAAATGTGGAAAAAGCTCATCTTCATAAAGTTTTAAGCAATGGCGTTATTAAAGATATGATAACTGCTTTTGGCTGTGGGATTAGTAGTGAATTTAATTTAGAAAAACTCAGATACGGTAAAATTATTTGCATGACAGACGCCGATGTTGACGGCAGTCATATTAGAATCTTACTTTTAACTTTCTTTTTTAGATTCATGCAACCATTAATTGAAAAAGGGTATGTTTATATTGCGCAACCGCCTCTTTATAAAATTCAACATAATAAAGATATTTATTATGTTTACTCCGATGAAGAATTAAATAATAAATTAGATGAATTGGGTAGACCAAAAGTAACTCTTCAACGCTATAAAGGTTTAGGTGAAATGACAGCAGAGCAGTTATGGTCCACCACTATGGACCCATCTAATAGAGTGCTTTTAAAAGTTACTATGGACGATGCCATTGAAGCTGACGAAGTTTTTTCAAGGTTGATGGGCGAAGACCCAGAACTTAGAAGACGGTTTATTGAAGAAAATGCAACAATGGTTAAAGACTTAGATATATAAAAAACTTTTGTAATAAGAAATCTGGAAAATGAAGAAATCTGTTAATAACTGTGTTAGTTATAACTCACGATAACAGGACCGCGAAGATAGTAAGCAAGTTGACATTAAAGTTTATTTTTTAAAATTTGATTGAATGATATTAAAAATATATTAGAGATAAAGACAAAATCATAATAAATAAACGATATAAAAAAATATTTATTATATCGTTGTAATATTAGTAATTTTGTCTTGTGGCAACTAGCAAATTTTAAAATGTATTTTAAAAGAATTGAACAATAAATAACAACAAGGAAAAATTTATGAAAAAGAATGAAACCGATAAAACAAATATAGTATTAACCGAAGACAAGCGTGTTTTAAAGATGAATATTAAAGATGAAATGGAAAAAAGTTTTATTGCCTATGCTATGGCTGTGAATGTTTCGCGTGCTATTCCCGATGTTAGAGATGGTTTAAAACCTGTTCATCGAAGAATCTTATATGCAATGGGAGAACTTAATCTTTTCAACGATAAATCATATAAAAAATGCGCCAGAATAGTTGGTGATGTTATGGGTAAATATCACCCTCATGGTGACTCCGCAATTTATGATGCTCTTGTTCGTCTGGCGCAGGATTTTTCTATAAATGCTCCCCTTGTTGATGGTCATGGTAACTTTGGCTCAGTGGACGGCGATCCGCCTGCTGCTCAGCGTTATACAGAAGCAAGGCTTTCTAAAATAGCTTCTCATATGCTTAAAGAAATTGATAAAGACACTGTTGATTTTTATCCAAACTTTGATGAAAGTGAAACTCAACCGGTTGTTCTGCCTGCTCGTTTTCCAAACTTACTTGTAAACGGATCAGATGGTATTGCTGTTGGTATGGCAACAAATATTCCGCCTCATAACCTTGGCGAAGTGATAGACGGAACTATTGCAGTAATAAAAAACCCAAATATTGAAATTGAAGAACTTATGAAATATATTCCCGGCCCCGATTTGCCAACTAAGGCAATTATTATTGGTGGAAGTGGAATAAAAAACGCTTATAAAACAGGTAGAGGCAGTTTTATAATTCGTGCAAAAGCAGAAATTGAAGAATATCAAAATGGAGCCCGCACACGCATCGTTGTAACAGAAATCCCATATCAAGTAAACAAGGCAAAATTAATTATTCAAATTGCAGACCTTGTCAAAAATAAAAAAATTGAAGGCATTAGCGATATAAAAGAAGAAAGTGACCGTGAGGGCATGCGTCTTGTTATTGAAGTTAAAAAAGATACAAACGCGCAAGTTGTTCTTAATTTGCTTTATAAATACACACAAATGCAAACAAGTTTCGGAATTATAATGCTAGCGCTTGTTAATGGAACACCGCGCGTGCTTAATCTTCTTGAAATGATAAAATATTATATCGCGTTTCAAAAAGAAGTTATAGTAAGGCGTACGCGTTTTGATTTGGATAAAGCAGAACAAAAAGCACATATTTTGCAAGGCTTAGTTATTGCGCAAGCAAACATAGACGAAGTGATTCGCCAAATTAAATTATCCGAAGATAAAAATGAGGCGTTAGAAAAATTAACTCAATTATTCGAGTTGACCGAAAAACAAGCAATAGCAATTCTAGAAATGCGTTTGCAAAGGTTAACGGGATTGGAAGTTGAAAAACTAAAAATGGAATTGCTCCAAACAGAAAATTTAATCAAAGAACTTAAAGAAATTTTGGACAGTGATGAAAAAGTATATGCGATTATAAAACGAGACCTTAGAGATATTAAAGAAGACTTTGGCGTACCAAGAAAAAGTGAAATTAGTTACGATTACACCGATATTGATATTGCTGATTTAATCACACCAGAAACAGTAGTAATATCACTAACTCATGAAGGCTATATTAAAAGGTTGCCACTAAGCGAATATAAAGCACAACGGCGTGGTGGAAAAGGCGTTATTGCCCACAAACCCAAAGAAGAAGACTTTGTTGAAAACATATATATAACCAACACACACGATGATTTATTGTGTTTTAGCAACCGAGGTAAAGTTTACACCATTAAAGCGTATGAAGTGCCAGAGGCAGGTAGAACTGCTCGTGGCAGAGCAATTATAAACCTTTTGCAAGTTGAGCAAAATGAACGCATAACGGCTATAATACCTATCACAGAATATAACAAATCTAGTTTAGTTATGGCAACTAAAGATGGTTTTATTAAAAAAACCAGTTTGTTGGAATTTGAAAGCGTTAGAAAAAGTGGGAAAATAGCATTAACACTTAGAGAGAGTGATGAACTAATTTCAGTGTTTAAAACCACAGGCAGGAAAGATATTATGCTTGCTAGTTCCAGCGGACAGTGTATAAGATTCAGTGAAAAAGATGTTCGGCCAATGGGAAGAACTGCACAAGGAGTTAGAAGCATAAAGCTTAACAAAGACGAATATGTGGTAGACATGATTGTTATAGACGAAGAATTAGATATGTTAACTATTTCTGAAAACGGTTATGGCAAGCGTAGTAGTCAAGAAGAATATAGAACACAATCTCGTTATGGCAAGGGGGTTAAAGCAGGCATTTTCAACAAACAAACAGGCAGACTGGTTAGCCTTAAACAAGTGGGAGATAATGACGATATAATTTTAATTGCAGATGATGGACAAATTATTCGTGTGCCAGCAGGTGATATTAGTAAAATCGGGCGAAATACAAAAGGCGTTAGAGTGATGCGAATTAAAGAAGACACTAAGATAATTTCTGTTGCGGTAACTGAAAAAGAAGAAGATGAAAATAAGACCATAGTAGGCGAGCACACAACCGACCAAACAATCAAAGATGGTGAGTGGGGCGCTGATAACTCAATAGATGAAAGTGAAGAAGAATAAAAATAATTTTTTAGCGTTTCAAAATTAATATATTTCTACATTTTACTTTTTTGTAAAATCACGCAATAATAATATATATTAGTTTTATAATTATTGCAGTAAGTATAAAAAAATTATCCATGTAAACGATGCCTGCTGGTTAAGCAGGAAACATAAATATACCTTAAACACGCTTAGTAGATTTATAGTAATATTATCCATTGAAGTTGAGCATGTGAAATGACTGCTTTTATCATATACTTTCTTTCCTTTAAAACCATTATTAAATTTATACTTATTTAAAAGGCGGAATATTTATCTGCCTTTTTTTGCTTAGCATACTTGTTTAAAAATAGCAGTTATGGTAAAATTATAAGCATGGAATATAAAACAATTACAGCAATTTCCACGCCGATAGGAACGGGTGGAATTTCAATAATAAGAATGTGTGGAAAGCAGTCACTTGACATTCTATCCAAAATATTTTCATGTAAAACTTGTGAAGTTAAGAATTTCGAGCCAAGAAAAATGTATTTAGGCGAAGTAACCACGGAGCACTTTAAAGATAAAGGAATGGCAGTGTATTTCATGGCGCCTTTTTCTTACACAGGTGAAGACATTGTGGAGATTCACACTCATGGCGGAGCAAAATTAGCGGAAGGTGTGCTTAAAGAATTATTAAAAAATGGTGCATATATGGCAGAGGCTGGAGAGTTTACTAAGCGCGCATTTTTAAATGGAAAAATTTCGCTTGACGAGGCGGAAGGAGTAATTGATTTAATAACCAGTGAATCCGATAGTCAAATTAGAGCGGGATATAATTTAGTTGCAGGGAAATTAAAAAATAAAATCATAAACCTGCAAGAAAAAATTACAGAGATATTGGCAAAGATTGAAGTGTCGCTAGATTATCCCGATGAAGATTTGGAAGAAGAAACCACCCTTGATGTTAAAAAAGAACTAGGGCAAGTGGAAGAAAAACTTATAACTCTTCATAACACTTCTAGCACAGGACAGGTTATAAAAAACGGATGCAGACTTGTTATTGTGGGCAAGACCAATGTGGGTAAAAGCAGTTTAATGAACGCGCTTTTAAATTATAACCGTGCAATAGTAACTAATATTCAAGGTACGACAAGAGATATTTTAGAAGAAAGTTTTGAGTATAAAGGCGTTAAATTTATTTTAATAGATACCGCAGGGATAAGAGAAAGTAAAAACAAAATTGAACAAATTGGAATTGAGCGCGCCAAAAACGCTATTTCATATGCCGATATAATTATATATGTGATAGATGGAACAAAACCGCTTGATAATAACGATTATAATTTGATAGAAGTTTTAAAGGGCAAAAAAGCTATTTGTATTATAAATAAAATTGACCTTGCTCAAAAAATTGAAATTCCTAAAATTAAAAAACTTTTTAATCATGTTTTGGAAGTTTCTGCATTAGAAGAAAAAGGAATAGAAAACATTAAAAAGCTTGCTTATGATATGGTGATAGACGGAGAAGTAAAAGAAAATTCTGTGATACTCACAAACATTAGACACATAAATATAATCGCAGAAAGCTTAAAATTACTTGATAATGTGAAACAGTCGATGAAAAATAATGTTAGTTTGGATTTATTAGCGCTTGATATTAAAGCAGTTTGGTTAAAACTTGGAGAAATTACCGGCACAACAGATGTTGAAGCTATTGTGGATATGGTGTTTTCAAAGTTTTGCGTCGGCAAATAGGAAAATAAAATTCGCATTCGTTTTTGTCTGCATGTTAGCAATAGCCAATTATGTTTGAATAAGTTTCTTCGCAAACTTTATGTTTGCAGTTTATTTTTCCCACTAATGTAATAAAAAGGAGTGTAGTTAAAAAAACAAATTTAATTGCAGTCGTATGTTATTTGTAATGTTAACGTTCTGCTTTAAGATTTGTTTTATTTATTAATCTTTAATTCAAATTCTAAATTTTTTATTTTTGGTTAATAACCTTTTTATTATTTATCAAATATTATAGTGAAGTGTAAAATGATTATTTTAGCGGTATTTTTTTAACTAATTAAAACAATTAGATTCAAAAGAGAAAAGCGGTTTTTAAGTTATTTACTTGACAATATGCAAGGTTGATATTATACTTTGAAGTAAATCTTAAAGTGGAGAAATTTATGGAGTTTAATAATCTAGATGCAAAACCAGACCTTAGAGAATTACAAGAAAAGGTGTTAAAGTTTTGGGAGAAAGAAGAGATTTTTAAAAAGTCTGTCAATAAAAAAAATAAGGGTGAAATTGTTTTTTATGACGGACCTCCTTTTCCAACAGGCAAGCCTCATCATGGCACAGTAATAGTATCGTTTATTAAAGACATGATTGCTCGTTATTGGACAATGCGGGGTTATTCTGTTCCTCGTCAATGGGGCTGGGATTGCCATGGACTACCTATTGAAACGCAAGTGGAAACTAATTTGAATGTGAAGTCAAAACATGCAATAGAAGATGAACTTGGCATTAAAAACTTCAACGATGCTTGTCGCACGCTTGTTTCTTCCAATGACGACACTTGGAAAAAATATGTTACCGAAATGGCGCGCTGGGTAGACTATGACGGCTCATATAAGACTATGGATTGCTCGTATATGGAAAGCGTTATTTGGGCGTTTAAAAAGTGTTATGAAAAAGACTTAATTTATAAAGATTACAGAGTTACACCATATTGTTATCGTTGTCAAACATCCCTTTCTATTTCCGATACTCGTGAATCCGATTCCACCCGTCCTAAGCAAGACACATGGGTTATGGCACGATTTGAAGCGAAAGAGAAATTTGATGATAAAAAAACTTATTTTATTGCGTGGACAACCACACCTTGGACACTACCTTCTAATATGGCATTAGCCGTTGGCGAAAATATAGATTATGCTTTTGTGGAAACAGAAGACGGAATTTATATAGCAGGCAAAAATTCACTTGGCTCTTACGAAAGAGCTTTTGGAAAAAATCCTAAAATTATCAAAACCTGCAAGGGGCATGAGCTTGTTGGAAAGAAATATAAACCACTGTTGCCATACTTTGCCGATAAAGAGAAAGAAGGTGCGTTTGTGGTAGTTAATGCCGACTATGTTTCGGAAAGCGATGGCGTTGCAATAGTTCACACTGCACCTGCGTTTGGCGAAGATGACTACTGGGTTGGCAAAAAAAATGGTATTCCGCTAGTTAATCCTGTTGATGAGTTAGGCAGGTTTACAAGTGAAGTAACAGATTTTGCAGGTCAAAATGTTATGGATATTAATAAAGAAGTTGTTAGGTTTTTAAGAGTCCACGAACTTATTGTTGATAGTGGAACACTGGAACACAATTATCCGCATTGTTGGCGTTGCCGAACACCATTAATTTATAAAGCAATGGATGCGTGGTATTTTAGCCTGGATAAAACAAAAGAAAGATTGCTTGAATTAAATCAGGAAATTAATTGGGTGCCGGAAATTGTTAAATATGGGCGATTTGGCAACTGGCTAGAAAACGCAAGAGATTGGAATATTTCTAGAAACCGTTATTGGAGCACGCCTCTTCCGGTTTGGGAATGCGAGTGCGGACACAGAGAAGTGCTTGGGAGCATTGAAGAAATATATCAAAAAAGCAAAATCCGCTTAACCGACCTGCACCGTCATCACATGGATGAAATAACCTTCCCTTGCAAGTGTGGAAAAACTATGAAACGAATACCGGAAGTTTTAGACTGTTGGTTTGAATCCGGCTCTGTGCCTTTTGCCAGAATGCATTATCCATTTGAAAACAAAGAGTGGTTTGAGAAAAACACATCTAGTGATTTTGTTGTTGAATACACCGGTCAAATTAGATGTTGGTTTTACTATTTGCTGGTTTTATCGGGCGCACTTTTTGATAAAGTTCCCTTTAAAAACGCAATCGTTCACGGAACATTGCTTGCTAAAGACGGCAAAAAATTATCAAAATCATCTAAAAATTATGCTGACCCTATGGATTTGATAGTTAAGTATGGCACGGATGCATATAGGCTATATATGTATAGTTCACCAGCAATGCTTATTGGTGACTTGTTATTTGATGAAAAAGGAATAGCAGACTCACTTAAAGATATTATTATACCATTTTGGAATGCGTGCAGTTTTTTTAGCACATATTCTAAAATAGATGGCTACACGCCAAATGTTAATATTGTACCAAACCCTGGCGACCAACTTGACAAATGGATGTTTGCCAAATTATACGACACTTTGAATAAAATAACCACAAATATGGACAAATATCAAATTGATCAATATGTTGTGCATATCGTTGAACTTATCGACGGGCTAACAAATTGGTATATCAGGCGCTCTCGCAGACGGTTTTGGATGAGTGGTTTAGAGCAGGATAAACGGGAAGCATACGACACATTGTTTTATGTGATAATAAATATTTGTAAAATCTTAGCACCAGTTGCGCCTATAATTGCAGAAGTTATTTATAAAACGCTATCGAAAGAAGAGTCGGTGCATTTGACGGATTGGCCAGAGCTATCCAAAACTTTTGAAAACGAAACTTTAATTAACGAAATTGAACTTGTCCAAAATGCAATTTATGTGGCACGAGTTATTAGAACAAAAAATAAAATGAAAGTTCGACAACCATTAAATAAAATTACTATTGCTCTTGCTAATACAGAAAAATTATCTGCAATATTAAAATATGCCGAAATCATTTGTGAGGAATTAAATGTTAAAACCATGGAAGTGGTGGAAGATGTGGAAACTATCGCAGAAGTTAAATATAAACCAAATTTTAGCACCTTATCACAGGAACTTCGAAATCGAATTCCCGAAATTATAAAAGCCCTTAATAACAAACAAGTGAAGTTTAAAGGGAACTTTGTCGAAATTGCTCTTGACAGCGAAACGCTAACGCTTTTTAAAGAAGATATTTTAATCGAATATCATGGGAAAGAAGGCATGAATATAATGAGCGATAAAGGTGTGGTGGTGGCACTGGATTTAAAAATAACAAAAGAGTTATTGGAAGAAGGTGTTGCACGAGAAATTGTCCGTCAAATTCAAGATGCTAGAAAACAAATTGGTTGCAATATAACCGATAAGATTGAAATAGAACTTATTGGTAATTATCCACATGATTGGCTAGAATATATTTTGAGTGAAACACTGGCAAGTGTATCGAAATTCAAAACCGCCAGGTATGAAGGAAACTTAGAAAGCGAAAGCGGAGTTATTGAAATTAGAATCAAATAAATTGTAAAAAATTTGCGATTAAATTAGTCGCAATTTTTTTCTTTTATTTTTTCACAAAACATTTTTTATTTTTCTATAATTTTAATTTGTATTTATAACTTTAACGGTTTCACTTAAAAATAAACAATAATATTGAAAGTTATAATAAACTATAACATTGAAAAAAATTATTGGCTATTATGTTGGGAAGAATGTGCTTGTTTATTAATTGTAGGAGTAAAGTACAAGAAAGCTAAGGTTGAATATCAGGAGAAAAATTATTTTTTAAGCAAAAAAAATACTATTTCAAAAAGTGCTGTTTTTATATTTTTGGCTTTGTTTCATTAGTGTTTTAAAAAACTTTATAAAAATATAATTATTTGTGGACAAAACAAAAAGAGAGTTGAAACTCTCTTTTAAGTAATAATAGTATTTTATAAATCAAACTAGGATGACCGCTAGAATTTTTTTAGTTGGTATTTTTTATTATTGTTTAATACATGACTTAAAGTAAGTTAATCATGATACCTAAAACCTGCTTACAGATTGTTTTTTCACGCACCTTCTATTAGCATCTTATCGGCAACAAGGGCTATAAATTCGCCATTAGTTGGTTTTTCGTTATTAGAATAAACTTTAACGCCAAAAAGTGTGTTGATATTTTCTATTTTGCCTCTGTTCCATGCAACTTCAATAGCATGCCTTATTGCCCGTTCCACTTTGCTTGCGCTTGTTTCAAAACGCTCAGCAATGCTAGGATAGAGCCTTTTAGTTATGCTATTTATTATTTCCGGATTATCAATTGCCATTTTTATCGCTTCTCTTAAAAATTGATAACCTTTAATGTGTGCAGGAATGCCAACTGTTATGAAAATATTTGTTATTTTTCCATCTAACTGCTTACCGCGCGCCACATCTATTTCTAGTTTTTTTCCGCCTTCTTTTTTTGGAGCAAGGTTGCCCTCCGCCAAATCATATACTCGTTCCACTAATTGCTCTGCGTTAAAGGGTTTTATTATATAATAATCCACTCCCATATCAAAAGCTTTTTGCACAAATCCTTCGCCACTAAGTGCAGTTAAAATTAGCGTTTTTGTTTTAATGTTCATCTTTTTAATTTTATCTAGAAAAGCAAATCCGTCAATGTTTTTAAGTACCAGTTCGCTAATTAGTATGTCTATGCTGTTTTCTTTTAAGTAGTTAAATGTTTCTGTCACATCTGTGAAAGTTCTCTCCACAGTAATCCCGCCCTTTTCTAAAATTTCTCTTAAGTTGCTCGCGTCTTTTTCGCTTGCTTCAAGTATTATCGTAGTAAGTTTTTTCATTTTTCATCACCTCTTAACCTTTTATGTTAAATGATAACAAAAAGAATTTTTATCCCCAAATTTATTGTTGGTGGAAATATGGTATATGCTAATTTATTTTAATTTGTTGTGTATAAATAAGTCGAAAATCTTTAATTGGTGTTTGTTTTTTTGGAAATTTTAATGTTTTGCATGCAATTCCATTTTTTATTAAACCTTTAAAACGAAATTGCAAATAATTAAAACAATATAGAATTATTAAAACTTAATATGGGCTAAATCAAATTTTATCCAGTCTTTTATTTCTTTTTGTTGTTAAAGAGAATAGTATGAAATTTATCCGTGAAAGATAATTTGATGAGAAATTAAGGCAATTATATGGAATGTAATACTTCCAAAAATTAAGGAAAAGCCAGGGGGAATAGAATAATGAATATTTTGCCTAGAACTTAGAGAGTTTAGAGAGCAAGGATATAAAAAGTTTTACAATCTTTAAAAACTGCGGAATTCGTTTTTGCTTACCTTGTTGCTTTCATTTTTCATAATTAAAAAGGAAAAGCCAGGGGGGAATAGAATAATGAATATTTTGCCTAGAACTTAGAGAGTTTAGGGAGCAAGGATATAAAAAGTTTTACAATCTTTAAAAACTGCGGAATTCGTTTTTGTTTACTTTGTCGCTTTCATTTTTCATAATTAAAGATTGTTGTAAGCAAAACGAAATAAGAAATCTGACCTGTGGTTTATTTACAAACAAAAAAACCACGCATTCGTGGTTTTATATTTTTTAAAAAAAAATCAATATTTTACATTACTGAGCAAATAAGTGCTTTACCAGTTCCAATAATCGCACATATAATTCCTGCAATTCCCAAAATCATGCCAGCAATCGCTAGCCCGTTGTTTTCACACTTGATAATCAGTGAGCTTAAAATAACACCAGTAATAGCTGTTGCCATTGCAACAACTGAATACCATCCATACCATGCAATAACAATACTTATAACCCCTAGAATAAAACTTGAGATGCCCATTGCCAATTCTTTAGCGTTCATATTTATCTCTCCATTTAAAATAGTTTATGAAAGTAAAACAACTTTTATATCATGTAAAACTTGAAAGAAACAAAAAATTATTTTTAATTTCATTATTATTATATTGAAATTATATTATATAGTCAATTAAAAAACGCGTTAGAATACTAATTTTTTTAATTTTAGTGCAATTAGAAGATAGTCCACTTTAATATAAATTAATTTTATATTAAAGTTTATCAAAGTGAGTTAATCAAGGTTTCTAGCGTAGTTTTAAAAGTTACTTATGCTTGTGTTTAGAAAGTTTAAACTTCAACATAATTTATTAAATAACAACCACACACTAATTATGGCTATATTTTTTTCAATTTTCATAGCCTTTTTTTTCAAAAGTTGCATATTGACAAATGTGCTATATTATTGTATAATATACATAGTATTTGATTAAGTATTTGACATCCTATGAAAATTTAAGGGGTTAAATAGTGAAATTATGAGAAAATTTTTAGCATGGACATTTATTTTAACAACAGCCATCTCATTAACTTTTGTTGTTGCCAAATTAATTGGCGCAATGGAAGTTATTACTGTTTCTGCGTCTGGCGAAGAATTAGTGGAGCTGGGAGATAATATTGTATACACCGATATGGGTGAAAGTTTTTCTATTGAAATAAATCAAAGCAATAAAAACCCAAACACAGAAGTTAATGTAACAAGCGATAATGAAAATGTAATAAAAGTAAACGAAGATGGAACTTTCACGGCAGTTGGCGGTGGACATACCATGATTCGAGTTACAACCACAAATATTTATTTTAAAAATTTAATAATAGAAGTTTTTGTTGGTGACGGCTCAAATAGTTATCCATATTATTTATTTAATGCCGACCAACTTGCCAGCATTGGCAGACCATCGGTAAATTATTCAAACTATAACTTATTTAACAGTTATCGTTTAATTGCGGACATAGATGTTTCTTCCATTAGTGGCGGACTTTGGAAACCACTAGACGCTTTTTGCGGACACTTTGACGGCAATGGTTATACTATTAGTTCTATTAATATAAATAAGAATACATATATAAGTCAATTTGGTGCAGTGCATGAAGAAGGGTTTATTAATAACGGGCTATTTTCAAAAGTTGAAGTAGGCGGTGCTGTTTACAATTTAAAAATCAAGAATTTTTCTGCATCAAGCATCTTTAACGAAGGGCAAACCACTATCGGAGCAGTTGCAGGAATCAACAACGGAAAGATTGAAAGAGTGGAAGTTCTGGATGCTAAGATAACAGCAAACGCTAGTTTTATCGGCGGAGTTGTTGGAATAAACCAAACAACAGAAATTTTAACGCCAGTTTACAAAATATATAACGCACGCCTTGACCAAACAAGCGCAAATGTTAGTTTTGGAAACGCTACCACTCATGGATTGGCAGGTGTTATTGGCGGAGTTGCCGGGAAAAATGCTGGAGGAACGGTCATTTATTCTTACGCAGTTGGCGAAGCTTATATAGAAGACGGTGCAACTTTCGGTGGAATAATCGGCGAGAACACAATTTTAGAACTTAACGGACAATATGAAAACGCAAAATTAAAAGATAGTTATAGCGCTGTTAAATTATTCGTTCATCATGTAAATAATTTTAACTCTATCACAGTTGGTGGAGTGATTGGATTAAATAACGATATAAAAGTAGAGATTGAAGAAGACACTTATAAAAATATTATTGTAGGAACTTATTATAATATTTGCAATTTAAATATTCCGGAAAGCACTGTTATTTCCAAAGAATATATGGGAATTGGAAAAGATGTTATTGATGGAATTATAAGCATACGCGTGGAAAAAATTACTTTCGTATATCCTTATTTGCAAGCGCAGTTAGTCGTTCAAGATAACTATTTATCACATGAGAAAAAAGAGATTATTATAAATTCCAACAACGAAATTATCCGTGAAAGTATAGTTATGGTAAAATGGAATTTTGATAACATTTGGAAAATTGAGCCTAATATAAATAATGGGTATCCAACTTTAAGATATATTGAAATAAACAATATCAACACAGAAGATTACACTGCTTATGATGATTATAGTAGACTAGAAGAACTATATTTAGATGAATATATTTTAACACTTGGGCAAGTGTTTGAAAATAAGTCATCAACGGAACTTGTGAATATTAAAGTATATGACGAAAACAATAACATAATAGGTTTTTCAAATACCACTTATAATTTGCCAGTGCTATCCGATGCTGTTGTTATGAATTTTGGAAAATCACTAATGGTTTACAGAGGCGGAAAGTTAACAAATAAAATAACGGCGGAGCCAGTTAATATTGGTTATAATATTATGGGTTGGGCAAAACAAGATGGTTCAATTAATTGGTCGGATGCTATTGAGTGTACAAGTAATTTATATTTGAATGCGAAAATTGAAAAGGTTAAAATAATAACTACTGCTATATTTAAATATAATGGCGCGACAGGTCCTATTAATCTACCCGCAAAACAAGATTACACATACGGCGAAAAATACGGGCTGTTACCTGCACCAATTAAACTTGGCAGTTGGTTTGAAGGCTGGTATTTAGAGCCAAACTTCACAGTTAAAGTTGATGAGTCGTTCATAGTTTCAAGCAGTGAAAAAACACACAACTTGTATGCAAAATGGGGAACGCTGGCAGACACGCATTATTCAATTACCTATCATGCAAATGGTGGAAATGGATATTATACAGATAATGTTTTATTTGGTAATAGCTACACGATATTAACTAACACTCAAGCCGGAATAACACGAGGCGGGTATGCGTTCCTAGGTTGGGCACTTAGTTCGGGTGGAGCGGTAGATTATGCACCCGGCGAAAATATAACGCCAACTTCAAGCATAAACCTATATGCAAAATGGTTGCTAAACTCATCTGCTTATTCGGCAGTTGCGTTAAGACACAATAAATCTGCAACCACAGGTGCAACATTTTATGTTGTAATCTATGGCACAACTGCAACATTTACCGCAACCATTGAGAGTGCATACAAATTTGTTGGATGGTATTCAAATTGTCATTATACTGAGCCACAAGACTTAGTCAGCACTTCGTTAGTATATAGTAAAACACTCTCTAATAATTTAATTTTATATGCTTATTGGATAAAAACAGGCACACGAATTTGTGGTGTTTGTGGGGCAAATTATGATGGAGATAAGTGCCTAAACGAAAAATATTGTAATATTCATAAAGCATATTATCATGGCGAGTGCACAGGCAAAGTAAGTTGTACTGCTTGCACAAGAACATACCAATGCGGAAAAACTTGTGCGTTTGGACCAGTGAATCATTGCCCACAACATGGCGATTATCATGGTTCAATATGTCCACATACCCATAATACAACTTGTAACATTTGCGGAACAAAATACACAGGAGCGAGATGCCCAAACGAAAAATATTGTTCCACCCATAAATCTTATTATCATGGCTCATGTTCGCAACCAATTTACTGCGGAATTTGTGGCAGAGTATACGCTTGCGGAAGTTATTGCCCTAGTGAAAGGTATTGCTCAAAGCATGGAACTTATTATCATGACTATTGCAAAGTAACCACTTACTGCTCAATCTGTAAAGCATATTATAAATGTGGTGAAGATTGTTCTAAATATCATAAAACATGCCATATTTGCAATGCTTCTTACACCGGTAATAGATGTGTAAACGAAAGATATTGTTCCATACATGGAATATATTATCATGGCAATTGCCCAAGACCTCACTTTGGATTTTCTATTATTATATATTTTAGAAAATATAATTACATTTTTTAAAAATTAGAAGAAAAATAAAAAACTGTTAATCATATTAAACAGTTTTTAAATTGGTTATTAAATAACATATAAATTCAAAGTGAGAAAATCGAAGATAGGCGTTAAAAAAGTCTTCTTACTGCATAATAATCGCTATATAAGTTGTTTAGTCTTTGCGTTTCATTACAAAGCAAATAAGGGCTTAAAATTTAGACAGTTTTATTTTTTTCTTCTTCGTATTTAGCCAAAACAAGTTCGTTAATTTTTTCACGAGTTGGAGTGTTAAGAGGATGTGCAATGTCTTTATATTCGCCATCATTAGTTTGACGACTAGGCATTCTCACAAATAAATCACCTTCGCGTCCTTCAAAAACCTTAATTTCATGAATGGCAAAACAGTCGTCAATCGTTATAGTAGCGATTGCCTTTAATTTGCTATCTTCCCTTTGCATAATTCTCATGCGAATTTCTGTAATATTCAAATCCAAGTTCTCCTTTACTGTAATTAATGGCATTATACCAAATTTTTCCACTTTCCACAACTTTTTTTAAATAGTTTCATATATAAAATTATGGCGTATAAGCGTTTTTAGTTTTTAATAGGAGGACTGCTATTTGAAAGGACCTTTTTTTAGTGCACATGATGGATATCCAAATTTTAGTTGTGAAATAAGTAAGCCTATCTGGAAATACAAGCATATTTTTTTTATAGGTATTGGTGGAATAAGTATGAGCGCACTCGCTGAGATGTGCATCGGTTTTGGTTGCTTAGTTAGTGGGTCAGACTTACACGAAAATCAACAAACAAAAAAACTTAAAAAAATAGGTGTTAAGATTTTATTAAAACATGATAGCAACAATATTTCTAACGATATTGACTTAGTTGTATATACCGGTGCGGTTAAAAGCGATAATCCCGAGCTTATAGAAGCAAAAAAACGAAATATAATAATCTTTGAGCGATCGCAGTTTTTAGGCGAGATTTGTAAGTATTATAAAAATGTTATTGCAATTTCCGGCACTCATGGTAAAACCACAACAACAGCTATTCTTGGAGAAATATTTAATGTTGCAGGAAAAAAGCCAACTATTCATTTAGGTGGAGTTGCTGAATTTGGAAATTTGCAGATAGGCGAAAAAGAATATTTTATAACAGAAGCTTGTGAATACCTAAATAGTTTTTCTTTTATAAATAGCACAACTGCCCTTATCACAAATATAGATGCTGACCATTTAGATTATTATAAAACAAAAGAAAATTTGAAAATTGCTTTTGAAAATTTCGCACGAAATTCCATACAAAACATAGTACTATTTGAAGATGTTGGACTGAGTAGTGACTCTCTAGAGGGTAAAACTGTATATACATGCGGACTAAAAGAAGGTTACGATTGCTATGCATTTAATATAAAAGAATTAGAGCAAGGCTATCAGTTTGAGGTGAATTATAAAAAGAAATACTTGGGCGTTTTTGAAATTAAAATATTTGGTTTTCATAATATAAAAAATGCACTTTGTGCGATAACTGTTGCTTACATACACGGCGTGGAAGTAGATAAAATTAAAGAGGGGCTTAAAAAATTTAACGGAGTTGAGCGAAGATACGAAAAAATTGGCAAAATTGGCAAAACTTATGTTGTGGCGGACTATGCTCATCATCCCACAGAAATTACCGCAAGTTTAGAAGGTTACAAAAATAAAAAAGTGCTTACTATTTTTCAACCACATACTTATTCAAGGACTAAAATCTTATTAGATCATTTTATAGATTGTTTTGTGTGTGACACTGTGGCAATTTTTAAAACCTACCCTGCTCGCGAAAAGCACGACCATGAAGGCGATGAGATAGCACTATATAACGCGATTAAAAATCGTGAAAAATATTGTTTAAATACCGAAGAGCAGTTACGAATCTTTTTAAAAAACAATGCAAAATATTACGATATAGCACTAATTTTAGGCGCAGGTGATATTTATGATATTGTTAAAAAGATGCTTGTGGAAAAACAGTTATTGTAAAATTTCTTTTCTCTTTATTTCCGTAAAATCAAACAGACCGAATTAGTATAAAAGAATATCTAGACAGTGCAAAACTGCGAGTTTAAAATTAAAATAAACTTCAGGTGTATTTAAGGTGAGAAGTGCTTAGTCTACACCTTTTTTTAAAAACCACTTTTTAGGTGGATATATTTATTAATTTTAATTTTGGTTTATAAAGTGTGAACTATTGATTTTTAACTTGTGAGAAAATTAGAATTTTACTAATATTCTATGAGAAAAAATACTTTTTAGCAAAACTTTTTATGAGTAAAAATATTTACATTTTTTAAGCAAAACTTATTATAAGTAAATAAATAAAATTAAATACTTAATTGTGTTTTAATTTTTTTTACAATTATTAGTGTTCTCGTCTTTTATAAAAAATCAATTGTAATTTTATAAGTTTGATAGTATAATGAATTTAACTTTAAATATTTTATTGATTAAATGAAGGAGAGTTGTTTTGTCGTTTTGCAAGGTTTCGCATGAATATGTTGCTAATAATTCAACAAACATTGAAAATGCTTTTTTTAGCGAATTTATGCCTAGTGCAAACGAAAATTGTGTTAAGGTTTATTTGTATGGACTTTATAAATGTAACGACACCACTTCTGCAAATACCCTTGAAGATTTTTCCAAAAAGTTAAATATTTCCAAAGAAGATATTATAAGTAGTTTCATGTTTTGGGAAGAAGTTGGATTGGTGAGCATTGTTTCCAAAGAACCATTTGAAATTAGATATTTACCCGTTAAAAATGGTTCCATAAAATTAAAGAAATTCAATGTTAATAAATACACAAAGTTTAATATCTTAGCGCAAGAAATTTTAAATGGCAGAGTGATAACCCCGACAGAATTTCAAGAATATTATTTGTTAATGGAAAGTATGCATATTGAAAAAGATGCACTGATTATGATAATTAAATTTTGCGCAGACAAAAAAGGCAATAATGTAAATTATCCGTATATCTTACAAGTGGCTAAAAACTGGTCGTACGAAGGTGTTAAAACACCTATTGATGTTGAAGAGCGATTGCTATCTATGCAAAATAGTGAAGGCATGGTGTTGGATATATTAAAAGCATTAGGATTAAAACGAAGTGCTGTCACCGATGAAGAATTTCAGTTATTTTTGCGCTGGACAAAAGAGATGAAACTTCCTCATGACAATATTTTAATGGTTGCACAAAAGTGTAAAAATAAAGCAGGCGGATTTAATAGATTAAATGTTATGCTGGAAAAAGTTTATAATCTAAACTTAAATAGCGTTAAAGAAATAAATGATTATTTTAAAAATGAAGAAGAGTTTTATAACCTTGCTAAAGAAATTTGCAGAACTCTTGGCGTTAGATATGATAACTATGAAACAGTGGTAGAAAATTATATTATAAACTGGATAGGACTTGGTTTTGACACCGACACATTAAATCAAATCGCAGTTTACTGTTTTAAAACAACTATTCGCACACTTCAAGGTATGGATGAAAAAGTTAGTTATTTATTTAAGCAGGGGCTTGTTACATCTTCAAGTATTGATAACTTTATAGCCGACACCATAAAAGAAGATGAGAAAATAAAAGAAATTCTTGAAAAAATAGGGATAAATAGGAGAGTTGTGGCAAGCGACCGCATGCTTTATCAAACATGGACAAACACCTGGAAACATTCGCAAGAATTAATGGATTATGTTGCTATGCTTTCTGTTGGTAAGCAGATGCCACTATCATACTTTAATAAAATTTTATCCATATATTACATAAATAAAATCACAACAGTGGAAGAAGCAAAAGCATCAAATATAAGTGTGACAAATAAAAAAAGTGTTGCCGAAGCTAAAAAACCAATACGACGAGAATATACCGCTAGTCAATTAAATAGCTTATTCGACAGTGTTTACGAAGTGGAGGTAAGTTAATGAAAAATTGGTCAGACTTAAAAAGTGAAGTAGAAAGTGAAATAATTAGTAGACACCAGTTAGCAAAAAACAATGCGCAACTAAACTTAGATAAAATTTTAGAAACAAATATTGATATCAAAAACATATATGAAGAAAGAAAAAGCTTAGTTTCTAAAATTGCACGAGAGGAAATGAGTGGTAATAGTGCGGACAGTTTAAAGCAACGTTATAAAGAATTAGGAAATAAAATTAAAAAAAAATTAGAACAAAAAAAAATTAGCAAAGAAGAAATTTTGCCTAATTATTTTTGTAAGGTTTGTGAAGATACTGGAAGGATTAATAATGATTTATGCAAGTGTTATAAAAAAGAGTTAGAAATATTACAATATAAAAACAACAATCTTGATGTTATGAATTTGCCATCCTTTGAAACCACAAAATTTGATAAAATAAAAGAAGAAAAACAACGCAAACAAAATAAAGCACTTTATGAAAGTATTCAAAAATTATTGCGTGCGGAAAAACTTAGCAAAAACACAATAACAATTTTTGGAAATGTGGGAACGGGCAAAACACATTTGATGGAATGTATTGCACACGATGCAATCAAAAAAGGACTACATACAATTTATTTGTCATTTTTTAATTTTAATAAAAAAATGTTAGGAGTGCATTGCCAAAATACACTTGAAAAAGAAGGCGCACTTGCCCCATATTTAGAATGTGATATTTTATTATTGGATGACATGGGAAGTGAGAATATTTTTAAAAATGTGACTTTGGAATACCTTTATTTAATATTAGATGAACGAATGTGTAAAAATAAACTAACAATTTTGACCACGAATTTAACATTTGAGCAAATTCGGGAAGTTTATGATGAGCGCATATTTAGTAGAATAGCAAGCACGCAGCAATCACAAAAATTTCAACTTAGCGGTGAAGATTTAAGGTTAAATATATAAATAACTGCTTTTAAATTGTTATTGTTGGTGAAAAACAATTAATGCAGGTGAATAAAATAATTAAAAGAAAATTCAAACAAAAGAATTTAATTTTTTTTATAAATCAAAAAGTTCCCAATAAAGATTTATAGTTTAGTTCAATTCTTATTAGTGTTAAGATTTTAAAAATATTTTTTTTAATTTTCGTAGAAGTTAGAGTGAGCAATATAATAACACACATTTTTTAGTTTAGTTTGATTAAATAATTTAAAAATAATAAACTTAAAGAATAAAAAAGATTTATTTATAAGTAACTTTTAAAAAAAAATATATGGGATATCCATATATTTTTTATTTAGCATATTTAAATCTCTTTAACTCAATATTCCTGTTATGATAGCATCATATAAGAAGATATTTAATAATATCATAACAACAGTAAGTGAAGAAACTGTAATTAAAGTAACTTTTGAAAAAGTTTTTTTGTTTCTAATAAATTGTATGATTGCATAAGACATTGACATCACAATAAAGGTGAAAGGTATAACTGCAGTTATCCAAACAGGTGCACCAGCAGGAGCAGGTAATTTTCCAACTAAGAAAGAAACTGTATAAAGCATAGTTCTAGCAGAATTTTGAAAAGTATATGTGGCTCCACCTGCATCAGTAGAAGTAACATATCCAAAAACGCCAATAATAATCATAAATATAGTAAGTATACTATATGAAGCAAGCACCCAGGAAACGATACCCATAGTTGTTGATTCGCTCTTTGGTACGACTGGTCGTTCTTTTCTTATATGTTCAGCACGCACATACGGTTTAACTGTTGGTTCAGTTTTAATTTCTGTTTCAGATTTAACCTGACTTAGGTTTTTTTGACAAAATGAACAAAAGCTAGAATCTTCTGGAATTTCTTTTCCACAATATCTACAAAACATTTCTTTACCTCTCTAAAATAATTAATATGATTTATTATATCTTAATATTAGCGTAATCGCAAATTAAATTAAGAATTTTTAAAACAAAATCTTCAAAGTATAATACAAGTTGGATTTAATTTGAAATAGGGTATATGTTAAAAGCATCAAATGGGAATCTTTATCATTATAAAAAACAAGTTAAAAAACTTTTACTTTTAGACTTGAAATGAAACTGTTGTATTATTCGAATATTTTTCTTGTAAAAAACTTTTAAATTTATGCGTTTTTATAATGTATTTTGATAATATTTCCACATTAGTATGGTACTTTAATTTCATTTTGAAATCATTTTTATTTTATGAATAAAATATCATCTTTTGGTTTTTTATGTAACACGGATTTTTTTTGCTTAATTATTGCTTGTAAGATTTTTTTGTTTCACACGAATAATATATATAGGCTTGCTTTTAAAAAACAAAAGAGGCGCTACGACGCACCTCTTTTGTTACCTAATAATGTGTATAGGTTGAATGAAAAATGGAAAAACATTTTAACTTAATTAAAATGTATTCTCATTATATAGTGGAAATGTGCTTTTGTCAATACCCTTTTTGAAATTAATTGTATAAAAAATCAATTATTTTTTACTTATTTTTAAAGTAATCAATAAATTATCAAAAAATCGCATAAAACTTGGCTTTGTTGAATTTAAACAGTGCTAAAATTGATAACAAAGAAAAGTAAAGAACAGTTTTTATATTGTAAATATTTTCTAAAAAACTTCACTTTTATTTAAAAAAACAGAATTGCAAAATTGTATTGTTAGAAAAATATTTCTCTTGCAAAAGGCTTTTTAATTTGAATTTTTTTCGTGCATAGTTTATTGTTTTTTAGCAATTTTAAGAATAGTGTTATAATTGTCATCTTGAGCGCATTTGTTTTTAACTATATGTCCGCAAATATTACATTTATGCACAATGATAAATCCCTTTTTTGAGTTTGTTTGAATATCAATCGGACAAAGCAATCCCTTACATAAATTTGCTCTATCCCCCGGCATAATATCAACATGCAAGGAGTGTAAACAATTTGGGCAATGGTTTCGTGAAGAATATCCTAGCGGTTTAACAATGTTGCCACAGTTTACGCAAATAAATCCGTCATCATTCTTTTTAAAATTCATAATTTTCCTTTAAATTACTAATAGTATGTATTTTTTAAAATAGTATTAATCTATGGTTAAAATTTATATTAAACAAGTGCGTACGAAGTTACGGATAAGAGCGGTGCGCAATTTCTTACAAATGTTTTCACTTAGTTGATAAGCGTGAAACTCATGCATTTTCTCTTAATTATAATTTATTTCGTTCATGCTGTCTTGTTTTATTATAATAAAATGATATGTTGACCTTGTTCTAGATTTAAAAATGTGAGAATTAATTTTAATTATTATTAAAGGTGTTTTTTTTGAAAAAACAATTAATTAGGGAGTAATTTTAAAAAAAATCATAAACTTATGAACACAAAAATTTATTAGTAAAATAATATTTTGTGGTTATATTTATTGCAGTTTTTTAACCAGTTCTTCATAGTCTATAAAAAGTCCTTCATCTCTAAAACTAAAAAAACATGATTCACCAATTATTATGTGGTCTATAAGAGAGTAGCCTGCAAGCCGAGCGGATATATATAAGTTTTTAGTAAAAGATACATCGCTCAAGCTTGGTGAACTTTTGCCGTGTGGATGATTATGACAAACTAAAAATTTTGTGCATAAGTTTTTATTTAAAATATTTAAAATATCTTTGATTTGAACGGAAACACTAGCATCTGTTCCAAACGCCAATTTTTCGTAGTGCGTTATTTGCATGTTGTTATTAACACAAGCAACATAAAATTGCTCAATTGATGAGCTTGATAAAATTTTTCTAAAAAATTCTGAAGTGTCAAACGAATTAAAAATTTTAAAATTATTTTCTTTTTCGTTTTTATTATAATAAGATATAACATCTTTAAGTGTGCTTAGGTAAACAGCCAGCACATTGCCAATTCCATCTATTGTTTGCAGTTCCTTTTGAGATGACTGTAAAACACCTTTAAAAGAGCCAAATTTTTTTATAAGATTGTGAGCTAACACATTTGTATCTTTTCTAGGAATAACAAAAGATAAAACATACTCTAACACTTGGTGCTCCTGCATGTTTTCCAGGCCTGTTTTAACTATGGTTTCACGAAGACGCTTTCTATGACCTTCGTGCACATGATTATTCATGATTTTATCTTACATTATTTTAAAGCTTTTTACAAATAAATTGCGCGCTTTTACATTGTCTAATATTTTGTTTGACATTAAGAAAACATATTAATATAATAGAATATTGTTTGAAAATATTAGTTTTGATTACTAGTTACGCCTTAAAAAGATAAATAAAACTTATCAGGAGAATTGTATAGCACTGCATAGAATTAGTTTTCTATTATTAAAAATAAATCAAGCATATATGTAAAAATAAGTTAAAAAACTATTTAATAGCTCAAACATATCATGAAAAAAATTTAAAAATTATTTAAAAGTGAAAAATATAATTAACCAGATAGAGATTATGCTAAAAAAATTATAATCAAGTTCTTATAGTATATTTAAAATGAAAGTGATTTAAGTTACTAAGTTTAATGTTTTAAAAATAATAAACAAATCATATTATATGGCAGAACTTATTTATAGAAAGAGATATGTTTAACAAAACACTAAGGTAAGGAAAAAAATGAAAATAAAAATTACATGTGATAGCGCAACAGATTTAACAAAAGAACAAATAGCAAAAAACGATATTGCGGTTATTCCCTTTATTATAACAATGGGCGATAAAACATATCGTGATGGTGTGGATTTATTTCCTCAAATGATATTTGATTTTGTTGCAAAAAATAAAATTCTTCCAAAAACTTCTGCTATAAACGCTTTTGAATATGAGCAGTTTTTTAAAAAGCAGTTAAAGGAGCACGATGCACTTATACATATATCTGTTTCATCCAAAGTTTCCAGTACTATTGTAAATGCAGAAAAAGCGGCGGAAAATATAAAAAATGTTTTCGTCATAGATTCGCTTTCGCTTTCCAGTGGAACAGCTGTGCAACTATTATACGCATGTGACCTGCGAGCGCAAGGCCTAAACGCACAAGAAATTGTGGAAAAAGTAAACGCGCGTCGTGAGTTTGTGCAGGCAAGTTTTATTACAAATAAAATAGATTATTTATATAAGGGCGGAAGGTGTTCAAGTTTGCAGTTATTAGGTGCAAACCTGTTAAAAATTCATCCATCAATTATTCTTCGAAAGGGTAAAATGCAAATGAATAAAAAGTTTATGGGGAATTTAGCGAAGGTTCAAAAAAACTATCTTGAAGATACTATAAAGGAATTTAATACCCCTGACAACAATTGTGTGTTTATAACATATAGCAGTGCAACTCCAGAAATGCTGGAACTATTTAGAACATTTATAAAAGAAAAAACCAACTTTAAACAAGTGCATGAGGCGTTTGCCAGTGCCACTATAACCTCTCACTGCGGGGAAAACACCATTGGAATTTTATATTATAATGATGGCGATAAGTTATAAAAATAAAAAGGCAAGGACCCGGCACAAGTTAAATTCTGCATCACTGACTTAATTAGTTCATTGTTGTATTAATCGATTTAATGCAGGAGCAGGGCACTTTCGTGTTCGTGATTTCAACTTGCCTTTTTTGTTTGAGAAGTAAGCCACACACTATGCGTGTGAAGTGTGAAAACTTTTATAAGTTTGAATAGATAAAAACACCTTATTTTTTAAATAAAACCAAGCAAGAATAATTAAAAATAAACAAAAAAATAGTCTGGCACACTAAACTGAGTTTGAAACTTGTGAGACCAGATAATATTTTTTTAATTACTATAAGTAAAGTAATTTAACGCTTAAAGAGTTATTTACTTTTTTATTATATAAATAAAGTAAATAACTAATTTATTTTTATCCATTGATTTGCGTAAAAGGTGATTTTATCAAATAAACATCGCAAAATAATTATTGATTTACCTGTGGAAGTGTTAAGAAGTTATAAAAATTATCAAGCGTGTTGGAAAGTGTCATAACCAGACCAAATTCAGCAGGGTAATTAGCAAATAAAGTTATCATGTTTTTTAGCACGCAGTAAAATAAGTCAATTATTTTATCTCGTAGTCGCCGTCTATTCGTACTTTGACTAAAACATGGTGGCGGGCAGGTTGTTCCTCTTAGATTAAAACTTTCAACAAAACTGTTTTTAGTTTGTGCAACTGAGTTTGCTATATTATTTAGGCTTTGGCGTAGCGATGCGTTGGGGGACTTGCAAGCATATTCTTTTAAATAGCAATCAAGTTGCCCTAATCCATTAATAATGTTAATAACAAGTGAATTAATTTCACTTGCAGTTAGGTTTTGTAAACTAACCACCAAATTATCGATTTCAGGGCTAGGAATTGCAGGAGCGGGCACCGGTGCTGGTGCTGTGGTATCAGGTTCAAATTCAACCTGCAATTTTTTAGATTTCAAATATTCTTTATTTAGCTTTTCCACTAAAACTTCCGGCAAATTTTCCGGATAATCATTATATTTCATATATTTTTCCCTTTATCTTATCATAATTATTTATATGATTTAAAATAAAAAACAATGCATAAGTTAAAATTTTTAATATTTCTCTTTACAAAAGAAATAAAGTGTGATAATATATTTAGAAGATAGTAGTTTTTTCCACCTATTTGCAACTTTGGACTTGTCTGATTTGTAAATTAAAAACTACTATCTTTTTTTTCAGGTTTTTCTGTTTTAATTAAAACTGATGCAGTTTTATCGATTTTTAGATAAAACTTTTTTTATTTTAATTATTTTATGTTAGACTATTAAAAAACTAATTTTAAAAAAGGACAAATACATGAACATAGAACAAGTCTTAGCCTATGAATTTAATTTACAGTTGGCGCATTCTAATAATATAGTTGAATTATTAGATAGCGGTTGTACTATTCCCTTTATAGCTAGATATAGAAAAGAACTAACAGGAAGTTGTGATGATCAAACTCTTAGAGCTTTTGAAAACAGGTTAAATTATCTAAGGAGTTTAACTAAAAGAAAAGAAGAGGTATCTAATCTAATTGCTGAGCAAGGCAATATGACCGATGAAATAAAAAAAGCGTTAGACAATTCGTCCACTTTAACTGAAGTGGAAGACATTTACCGACCATTTAAACCAAAAAGAAAAACACGAGCGAGTGTGGCGATTGCAAAGGGCTTGCAACCTCTTTCCGATATGATTTTAAAGCAAAATAAAAATATTAACATAATTGAAGAAGCGGAAGCCTTTATTAGTGAAGAAAAAGGCGTGAAAAGTGTGGAAGAGGCGATTAACGGTGCAAAAGACATTGTTGCAGAAACTATTTCCGACACCGCCACGCTTAGAAAAAACTTACGAGAACTACTATTTCACAAAGGTTTTATCGAAACAAAATTAGACGTGGAAAAAGAAAATGCATCCACTTATGAAATGTATGCTCAATATAATTCCGCTATCGAAAAATTACCTAGCCACCGAGTGCTTGCAATTAATCGCGGAGAAAAAGAAGGATGTCTAAAAGTGAATCTAGTGTTAAACGAAGACCTTGCACTTGCGGTTGTTCACGATGAATATATAAAAAAGAACAGTCCGTATGAAGAAATGATGCAAGAAATTTGTTTAGATAGTTATAACCGTTTAATATTCCCAAGTATTGAAAGAGAAGTAAGAAATGAGTTAACAGAAACTGCAAGTGAGCAAGCAATTAAAATGTTTGAAGTGAACTTAAAGCCATTGCTTATGCAACCGCCTTTAAAAAACAAAGTGATTTTAGGCTTGGATCCAGCTTATAGAACGGGATGTAAAATTGCAGTTATTGATATTCATAGCAATGTGTTAGACACAACTGTAATTTATCCAACTCCACCTCAAAACAAAGTTGAAGAAAGTGAAATCATAATAGCAAAATTGGTGGACAAACATAAAGTTGATGTTATTGCTATTGGTAATGGCACAGCAACGAAAGAAAGTGAAATTTTTGTTGCTAACCTAATAAAAAAAATGAAGAGAAAAATAAATTATGCTGTGGTAAACGAGGCAGGAGCAAGTGTTTATAGCGCAAGCAAACTCGGCGCGAGTGAGTTTCCGGAGTTTGATGTTGCGCTTAGAAGTGCGGTATCTATTGCTCGCAGACTTCAAGATCCACTTGCCGAACTTATTAAAATTGATGTTAAAAGTATTGGTGTTGGACAATATCAACACGACATGCCTGAAAAACGCTTAACTGAGGTGTTGGATGGCGTGGTAGAAAATTGCGTTAACAGTGTGGGGGTGGATGTAAACACTGCCAGCCCAAGCCTGCTTTCCTTTGTGGCAGGATTAAATAAAACCGTTGCAAAAAACATTGAAACTTACAGAAAAAAAACTGGCAAAATAACATCTCGAGAAGCATTAAAAAAGGTGGATAAATTAGGTGCGAAAGCTTATGAACAATGTGCTGGATTCCTGCGAATTGTTGATGGTGATAATATTTTAGACAATACTTCCGTGCATCCGGAAAGTTATGATGTTGTTAAGAAATTATTAAATTATTTTAAACTAACCGATAAAGATATTGAAAACGGCAACTTGGCGTTGCTTCCTAAAATTGTTGCAGAAAAAGGTATAAATAAGGTTGCTGGTGATATTGGTGTTGGTGTGCCAACGCTAGAAGATATTATAGGCGAACTTATAAAACCCGGTCGTGACATTCGCGATGACCTTCCTAAGCCAATTTTAAAAAGCGAACTATTAGATATTTCCAATCTTAAAGCGGGTATGGTTATTGACGGAGTTGTTAGAAATGTTGTGGATTTTGGGGTTTTTGTAGATATATCTGTGCACCAGGACGGATTGGTTCATATCTCCGAAATTAGTAAAGAATTTATCAAACATCCAAGCGATGTGTTAAAAGTTGGCGATAATGTGACTGTCAAAGTGTTGTCGGTGGATTTAGATAAAAAGCGAATTGCACTAACTATTAAAGGCGCAAAAGATGAAGTAAGTGAATAAATTAAACACATAAAAATAATAAAAATCAAAACAGCGAATATTAAAAATAAAAATATGAACCAGCGATAGCTGGTTTTTATTTTGTAACTGTTTTTTAGAAGAATTTATGCTATCACTGACTAATTTTTTTTTTAGCGATATGTTTTTTTTGAAAAGATAAACCCAAGTATGATTTTAAATAAAGATATTGCCAGTGTTTAACTACGCACCACTTATAATCGCTTTAATTTGTACTGTGCAGGTGCAGGCATATGCTTGTGAATTCTTGTAAATAATTTAAATATGTAATAGTTTTTTTAAAGTAGGCAAGTAGAACTTTAAAAAATAATAACAGAGAAGTGGAGCCAGTTTCGTTTAATAACTCTTAAAATAGAACAATCGCTATAACGGATTTTTGAATAAGATTTACTTATACTATCAAATTTTGTACTGCTTGCAAACCTATTTTTTCTTTCCTATAACAAAAGTTTATAGTAGAATTTGAGAATTTTATTGTAAAAAAAAATTAGTCGTTATAAATAAGATAACTAGTATAAAAGAATAAAAACAAACTAATATTGTTGACAAAGGCAGGCACATTAGCATATTATATGAATAATTGTTCATATGACAACCGCATGAGGAGGTTAGAAAGTGTATAGATGCAGACCAATTAATGAAGAATCAATAAAATGTGTTAAAGAAAAGATATTAGATAACAAACAGTTAGAAAAGCTAAGTGCTTTTTATAGCATTTTTGCGGATTCAACACGGCTTAAAATTATAAACTGTTTGCTTTATTCAAAATTATGTGTGTGTGATATAGCAATTTTAGTAGGATGTTCGCATTCGCTTACCTCGCATCAACTAAGACGATTGAAAGCAATTAATGTGGTGGATGTTACCGAACAGGGGAAAACAAAGTTTTATAGTTTAAAAGATGAACATATAGAAAAAATATTTAAGATAGGACTGGAACATATTAATGAGTAAACAAACATACTATGTGAAAAATTTAAATTGCCCCAACTGTGCTAAAAAAATCGAAAAAAGCATAGCCGGGCTGAATGGAATTAAGGCTGTTAAATTAGATTTTTCAACAACTAAACTTTTTATTGAGAGCGATGATGCTTTTGAAGTAACGCAGTTGCAAAAAGTTGTCAGCAAAATAGAACCGTCAATTATATTAGAGCGAGAAAAGCCGAAAGCCGAAATAGTAACAAAAGTGATTAAAAATGATATATTAATTTTAATTATTGGTTTTATACTTAGTGTGATTGGTTTACTTCTTCCGTCAGGCATGGCACAAATAGTGTTTCTTTATATTGCAGGAGCACTACTCTTATATAAAACATTTATAAAATCCATTGTGCTGTTAGTTAAAAACAAAACTATCAATGAAAATTTTTTATTAGTAATATCTGTTGTTGGCGCTTATGTTATTAACAAACACATGGAAGGGTTGATGGTTATAATCCTATATTCTATAGGAAAAATTTTAGAAAATATTTCTATTAATAACTCACGGAAAAATATTGTAAGTTTAATGGAAATAAAGGCAGAATTTGCAAGAGTTATAAGAAACGGAAAAGAAGAAGAGGTTAACCCCGAGAAAGTGGAAGTGGGTGAAATAATTTTAGTGCTACCCGGCGAGCGAATAGCACTAGACGGAGAAGTTGTAGGTGGAAGTTCGGCAGTGAATGTTAGCCACATAACTGGTGAGAGTATGCCGGCGTTACTGAAAATTGGTAGCATCGCTATATCGGGAAGTATTGTGCAAGATGGACTACTTGAAATCAAAACAACCAGTGCGTATGAAAATAGTACCGTTAAAAAAATTATGGATTTAATTGAAAATGCTACTGCAAAAAAAAGCAAAACTGAAACATTTGTATCGAGAGTTGCTAGGTGGTATGCGCTTGGGGTTATAGCACTCGCAGTAGTTGTTATTTTAGTTGCGCATCTAGCCTTTCAATTTACTTTAGTGGATAGTTTTTATAGGGGGCTTGTGTTACTTGTTATCTCTTGTCCTTGTGCGTTTGCAATATCGGTGCCATTGTCGTATTTTTCAGGAATAGGCAGAGCATCCAAAGCGGGGATTTTGGTTAAGGGTAGTAACTATTTAGATCTTGCAACACAAATAAATGAAATAATTTTTGATAAAACAGGAACACTTACAACGGGAGTTTTTAGCGTGGAGGAAGTTGTTTCGAATAATGAAAAGTATTCAAAAGAAGAAATTTTGCGGTTGTCAGTGCTAGGCGAACAACATTCCACTCATCCTATTGCAAAAGCGATTTTTGAATATGGTAAAAACATCAAGTTAGAAAAAGTTGATAATTTTAAAGAAATATCAGGCAAGGGAATTTTTTATTTATTAGATGGAAAGCAGGTTTTTATAGGAAAGAACACATCTGCCGACAATACCTCCACTTCAGTTATAGTGAAAGTGGATAATGATGAAGTTGGATATATAAATTTAAGCGATCAGGTTAAAAATGCATCAAAAAAAGCTTGTGACAGACTAGTTAAACAAAATATAAAAATAAGTATGTTATCGGGTGATAATAAAATAGTTACCCAAAAAGTGGCAGATGTTTTAAATATTAAAGAATACAGCTCTTCGCTGTTGCCTGAAGAAAAATATGCAAGCTTAGAAAAAAAATTACAAGAAAACAAAAAAGGCTTTGTTGCATTTGTGGGCGACGGATTAAATGACGCTCCTTCGCTCACTCGTGCCGACCTTGGAATTAGTATGGGACTTAAAGGTTCAACCGCGTCTATTGAAGCATCTGACATTGTGCTTGCCGACGATAATCCAAATAAAATTAACCACTTGATAAAAATCTCAAAATTCACCAAAAAAATAATATTGCAAAATATATCATTTGCAGTACTAACAAAACTTACTTTTCTTGTACTAGGAACACTTGGGCTGGCAGGAATGTTGGGTGCGGTGTTTGCAGATGTTGGTGTAACTTTGATAACTATATTAAATACAATTAGAATAATTAAATATAGGTTATAAAAAGTTGGACTAAAACAAATAATTGAAACAGATAATAAAACAAATTGAGATATTGAAAGATATTGAAAAAACAAACGGCGTTCCCGTTCGTTTTTTTAACTTAAAAGTCTAGTTTGAATTTTTATATTAAAATAAAAAATATAAATAAAAAATATAACTATGTTATGGAAAAAAATGAATTAAAATATATTTAAAACCCAAATTAAACCAATTTTGTTAAATAAAAAGGCTAATTTAATTTTAATCAAATAAGGAATTTAAACAATTATAATTTTTTAATTTCTTATTATTGTTTCAGTTGCCAGACGCAAGGTAAAAAAAGTTTCATCAATTTTTATTTGATACCAAAATAAGACGCTAGAAGTATTTTGAATTTAATGGGCGAAAGAAATCAAGTGTAATTAACATTTATTTTGCTTAAATTAATAATTATTCATCTGTGTGTATGAATATTATAAGTTATCCACATTTTCACAAGCGAATTTTTATAAATTATAATGAATATTTATAAAAATTGTATAAATAAACGCGATTTTGCATAATTTTTGGAAAGTTATCCACATTTTCACAAACTTGTAGTAAGTTATTCACATTTGCCATGACAACATTTTGATAAATTTATATAATTTTTCGTTAAAAACTATAATTAGTTCAAGTTGTCCACATTAGGTGGTGGCAATTATGGGCTAAAATCTGCCGGGATTAGGTTTTCATCTTCGTTTATATTTATACTGTTTGATGCATGTATGAAACTCACATCACCAATTATAGGCTTTAATTTTCCTTGAGGTATTTCACATCCTTCAATAACGATTCCGTTTTGCGGTTGATATTTTTCATGGCGGATTTCTTTTTCTTCCACCACTTTCCCATCTTTTATTGTTTGTAAATATGACTTTGCTTCGTAGCCTTCACGGGGATAAGATAATCGATAAAACTCTCCTTTGAAAAGAACTTTATCGGTGTATTTTTTATTTTCGTCAACTTTAATTATATCTCCAAGATGCGGTAGTTTTTTTATAGTTTCACTTCTTGTTTTATAAGTAATGTTGTCGGGAAGAACATGGCTAAATATTTCCACACACACACTTTCCGCGGTGCTACTTGTTTTTATAAACATAGGAAATTGTGAAGTGTTTTGAAATTTTAAATCTGAAATATATTCTGCAACCATTGCATCCAGCGCAAGCGGAACATACTTAACGGGCAATGAATGTTTGTTTACTTCTAAAATATCAACACCTGCGAGAAGTAGTGCATTGTATAGTGTTGTGCTTGCCTGACATATTCCCCCTCCCACGCCATCAACAAATCTGCCATTATATATTATTGTTGCTTTTTTATAACCATTAGCGCTTGAATGCGGTGCAGTCAACTTATTAAAAGAAACTATTTCATTAGGTTTAATTACCAATCCATTGAATTTTTCTAGCGCAAGAATAACATTGTGTTTTCTTCCGCCGGTGCTGTCTGCCACATTTGTTTTAAAAGATGCTATTTTTTCGGTTAACTTTTCGTTATATTCTCGTTTTATTTCTGCTTTAACTTCCACGGTTGGAAGGGAAGCAACAATCTTTTTTTTATTCAAAAATTGGAGGTTAATTTCTTGATATAATTTATCTTTATCCACCATTATCCCATCAACACTATCAGTTATTTCAAACATTTTTGTGGCATTTGGTTTAAATTTTATTTCACTATTAACGGGTTTAACTTCAATTTTCTCAATAATGTTATTTATCTTTTCGTCAAGATGCGGAAAAATATAATTAAAAGAAACCTGCAAGGAATTGCCTGAATTTTTTAAATTTTTCAACAATTTTATTTTAGCGTCCATATCTTTATTTTGTGAATTTATCTTTTGAGATGTTTCAATAACTGTGTGGATATTACTGCTAACAGTAAAATCTTCATCTGCAAATTCCCACTTTTTATCTCCATGTGTAAGAGAGAGAGAGTAATTTTTTTTCTCTTGATTATAATGTTTTGATAATTGATTTGCAATATCAATAGGATTACTGCTGTTAATTTTAATTCCGTTAACATTAAATTTATTTGACATATTCGCATTTGCTTTGCCAATAAAAAAAACTTGAGCTATAACTACTGTTATAAAAAGTGAACTAATTATTATTAAAAACACAAGTATTCTGGAAACTGTGTCCTTTTTTTTAACCTTCATCTTGTCCTCGCTAAAATTTAGAAGTTCTAGTTTAGTATGATATTTTTTCAACTGGTTTATTCTAATTATTCGAGTTCAAGTTTGTTAAATAAATTTTATTTAGTCGAGTTTTTAAGAAAAATATAGAGAAATGAAATTGATACTTTCATTGTTAATTTGCTTGATTTTAATTTTATATATTTAATAAGTAAAAAAAGTTTATACTTTTAAAAAGTAAGATACTTTTTATCAATACTAAAAGTATTAGAGCAAAGTTGTATAAATAAACAGAAAAAATGTTTAATCTTTTTTAAAGTTTATGCTTGTACTTTAACTCACAACCGAGAGTTAACTTATTAATAGATGAAAAAATACTTGCTTTTCAGACGCATCAAAAAATTACAAAGTGTAGGTAGCCAAAAATTTAAGTAAGTTTAAAAAGCACTCGCCAATAACGAGTGCTTTTTATCGCTCTTATGAAAAGTGCGACTATAAGGAGAAAACTATTAATGAGTTTTAATAAATAATAGGAGAAAGATATTATATGTAATAGCAGAACAGAATTCTGCTATTTTCTTAGTAATCTTACATTTCTTCCAAAATGAATCTAGTTTGTTTTAAATATTATTTAAAATCTACAATTTTAACTTTATTTTCTACTAATACATTTTTTTAGAGAAATTTAAAACATCTAATCTTATTTAAACTAGCAGCAGCAACGATTATGTTTACGAGGACAACAATTCCATTGATCTTGACCTTGTACGCCACAGGAACAGCCTTGACCTTGTTGAGGGCAACGGCATCTTTCATGAAAAGGGCTTTCGCAAAAACATGAAAGGTCAAATGCACATCCGCAGCACTTGCAACTGCAAGAATTACAAGTATTAAAAAACATATAATCTTCTCCTATATTGATTTTCAAGTGATTTAATATCACTCATACTACAATATTCTTTTGAGTGTTTGTTTTGTTAATAATTATATGTTATTATTTATGCTAGTGGTTATTAAATTCTGTTATGAAATTGCAACCGTTATAAAAATATGCCTTAAAACCGCCATTAAATAAAGTAATAGATAATAACCTTTTTAAAAACAGTCACTTAAAAAAAATATCATATATATAATATAGAATTAATATAATTGCTATTAAAACTTTAAGGAGATAAAATTGAAAGTAATAACAATACTAGATAGACTTTGTTCAACAAACAATTATTTGATAATTTATAAAAACGAGGCAGTGCTAGTGGATGCATCTGTGTGTGTTGAAGAAGTTGAAAAAGCCTTAGAAGGTGCTAAGTTAAAGGGCATTCTTTTAACTCATTCTCACTTTGACCACATTTTTAAACTAGATGAAATTAGAGAGAAGTTTGATTGTTCTGTTTATATACATGAAAAAGGATACTCCTCGCTATTTGATGCAGATAAAAATATAAGTAGCACTATAACGCCGTTTGAAGTGAAAAACGCATCTAATATAATTAAAATTAAAAATGATGAGGTGTTAGACTTTTTTACTTTTCCTATTAAAGTTATTCACACTCCCGGTCATAGCCATTGTTCAGTTTGTTATGAAATTGGCGATTATTTATTTACAGGTGACACATTATTTTCAGCTTGCATTGGTAGAAATGATTTTTGGCACTCAAACGAAGAAGACCAACAAAAATCCCTTAAAAAACTGCTAGCTCTTTCGCCTAAAATAAAGTATTTTTCCGGACATGGTCACTCATTTGACTATAATAGATTAGTAAAAGTAATTAATAAATATAAAAAGTAAAATAGTTTTAAGATGAGTTTAAGCATTCAGTTGACTGCAATGGAAAGCAAATCTAAAATAAAATATAAAATAATAATGATTAAATTACTTATTTAGATGCTTGTTAAAACAATTAAAAATTCTAAACTTTAATGAGTGTAAAAATTGTTATAATGACAAAGATAAAAATAAAAAATAACAATAAAGTAGAACGATATATTTAAATTTGAGTATTATTAATTCCCATAATTAATAAAATTCCAAAACATTAGTGATTATGATTTTTGATATTTGGTTGTTATTTTGCTTTTAAAAAAAACAAAAACAAATTTTTGTACGAAAATATTGCAAATTTAGTATGAAATATAATACTGCTTCTATTTACGGTAGCAAGTTTAAACAGACACTTTGGCAGTATCATAAATATTTTCAATTTCAAATATTATCTTTTATTAACCTTGTAAACATTAATTAAGTAAAAAATAAAATTATTATCTCGAAAAAAAAGTTTAAGAATTAATAGTTTTAAAACACAAAAAAAGCGAAGTTAAACTTCGCTTTTTTATTAGTATCTTCTGTTTTGTTTGCGAGCGCGTCTGCAATCAGCGCAGCGTGTTGGTTCGTTTTCAAAGCCTTTTTCTTTGTAGAAAGCTTGTTCGCCTTCTGTGAAAACAAATTCAGCACCACAATCTTTACAAATAAGATTTTTGTCTGCCATTGTAATCTATAACTCCTTTTATAAAATATTAGCCAGAGAAGATTACAATAAGGTAATATGTTATATTTATTTTCTTCTTTTTCGACTAGGTTTTTTTATTAACCAATAATAGTATATAATAATGATTTACTAAATGCAAGTGATTGTGACAATTTAGTTGTTATTTTTTTCCACATTTAAACTTTTTTTATTCTTCTTTTCATTACTTTGCAAGGTATCCTTTTTTAAAAGATTTCGAATATCCTTTAAAATGTCCTCTGTTGTTTCAGGTGCAGGTGCTGGCGCAGGCACATCTTCGGGTGATGAAATAATACCCTTTTTAATTAATCTTTTAATTTCTTTTTCTGAAAACTCAGTTATTTTTTTTTGTGCTTTAAGGAATAGTCTTAGCGCAATAAATATAAATAGTGCGATAATTAAAAAATCCACAATATTTTGAATGAACTGTCCATATCTTATAGCGTTTTCAGTGACTGTTATAACACCATCAGTTGTAACCGCAGGCCTAATCACCCATTTTAAATCGGCTATGTTTATTCCGCCAGTTGCCATACCAACCAGCGGAATAATTATATCATTGCCTAAACTAGTTACAATTTTACCAAATGCACCACCAATCACAACTGCTATTGCTAAATCAATAATGTTTCCCCGAGTAATAAATTTTTTAAATTCTTTCCAAAAATTTTTCATAACTTCCCTTTTTTAATTGTTAATTACAATCCCAACACAACTAATATTTTTTATATAGTTTATAAAACAACTAATTAAAAGTCAAATCGTTTATTATTTTTTTCTTCGACAATTCTATATAAAACTCACTAAATATTGTATTAAATAAAATCTCACTATAAATAAAAGGAGTATGTAATGAAAAGAAAATTGATTATAAGTTTGTTGTTTTTATGTTTTTGTGTATGTGTTATAGGTGTGGGTGATAGCAAAGTTTATGCAAATGCTTTAATTGAACAAAAGATAGTTGTTAAAGGGGTGGGAGAAGTTTATATTAGTCCCGATATGGCAACAATTTCAGTTGGTGTTGAAACGTTAAATATGGATGTTGTGAAAGCAGAAAATGAAAACTCTTTGATTGTGAACAATTTGATTAGCGTTTTAATTTATAATAACATTGAAAAGAAAAATATAAAAACCTCAAATTATAGTATATATAAAAAGCAAGACTATTTAACGCAAAGTGTTTTAGGCTATCAAGTAACAAATAATATGGATATAACAATTTATGATTTGCAAAGCGCTGGTAATTTAATCTCAGAGCTTACTAAAAATGGTGCAAATGTGCTTAGAGGCGTTTCTTTTTCCATTAAAAATAAAGAAGATGCAGAAGCAGAAGCGTTCAAACTAGCGTTAAATTCGGCAAAATCCAAAGCATTGATTTTAGGCGGAGAAAACTTTGTTGTGTCAAAAATAGTGGAAGATGGAATATATAATTCATTTCCAGTTAGAAGCGATACTGCGTTTTTAATGTCTGCTTCAAATGAAGGGAATGTTCTTGCGGGGGAATGTGTGGTGCGGGTAAATTTAACGGTAGAATTTAATAAAATATAAGTTATGTTAAAAAGATAAGTAAAATGTAATATAATTTTTTTTAAAAATTATTTTGAAATGCTTGCTATTTAAAGAATAATAAGTTAATAAAACTTTATACTTGAAAGTTTTTTTAAAAAAAATATTTGCTGGATTTTTTAATTCAAAGCAAAAGCAAGTTTGAATACGAACAAAATGAGTTTAATAAATTATTTAATATTATTTGTTATTATTTTCTTTGCCCCATGTAAAACAAAAAAAACTAAGTTAGTGGCTTTTAAAGAAAGCATGATTAAACGAAGAAAAAATTATAAAGTAAAAACTGGTATTTAATTGGTTTATAAATATAATACAATAAACTAAAAATTTTTTTTGAATAAAAAATATTAATTGTAAAATACCCTAAAAACTATGATTTTAATTGTAAAATTATAATATTTTGTTTTTTAAAATTGTTGGGGTATGTTACAATCGTAAGCGAATAATTAACGAAAGGTTGATATTTCTTACATTAACCTTTCTCTAAGTAATATTCATATATACAAAAATATAAAACAATAAGGGAGAAATTTATGTCTGTTATAGCAAAAATTCAAGCAATGGAAGTATTGGATTCACGGGGAAATCCAACAGTTCAAGTGGAAGTTTTCACACATTCGGGCGCTTATGGAAAAGCCATAGTTCCATCAGGTGCATCCACCGGAATTTATGAAGCACTAGAACTCAGGGATGGCGATAAATCCAGATATTTAGGAAAAGGAGTGTTAAAAGCAGTTGCAAATGTTAACGATATTATTGCGCCTGAGCTAGAAGGCAAATATGATGTTGACCAACAGCGTTTAATAGATAAAATTTTAATTGAGTTAGACGGCACAGAAAATAAAGAAAAGTTCGGCGCAAACGCAATGCTAGGAGTGTCACTTGCTGTGGCGCATGCTGCTGCTGACTATTATGGTCTGCCAATTTATAGATATTTAGGCGGAGTGGAGGCGAATTTATTACCAACTCCTATGATGAATATAATTAATGGTGGAGCACACGCAGATAACTCTTTGGATTTCCAAGAGTTTATGATAATGCCAACAAATGCTGATTCTTTCCGCGAAGCGTTAAGAATGGGCGCGGAAGTTTTCCATAATTTAAAAAAGGTTTTAAAATCAAAAGGGTATAACACATCTGTTGGCGACGAAGGTGGTTTTGCACCTAACCTAGCTTCTAACACAGAAGCAATTGAGGTAATAATTGAAGCGATAAAGAAAGCAGGTTATAGACCCGGCGAAGATATTAAAATTGCGATTGATGTTGCAGCAAGCGAATTTTATAATGAACAAACAAAAAAATACGAACTAACAGGCGAAGGCAAATCATATACTGCGGAAGAATTAGTTTCGTTTTATCAAAGCCTAGTTGAAAAATTTCCTATTATTTCTATCGAAGACGGATTGGAACAAAATGATTGGGAAGGGTATAAAATGTTCACAGAAAGGTTAGGAAACAAAATTCAAATTGTAGGTGACGACTTTTTTGTGACAAACACAAAACGCTTGAAAAGAGGTATCGACGAAAACGCATGTAACTCAATCTTAATTAAAGTAAATCAAATTGGAACACTTACTGAAACGTTAGAAGCTATTGAAATGGCGAAAAAAGCTGGCTATACAGCGGTTATATCTCATAGAAGCGGCGAAACTGAAGACACAACTATTGCAGATATTGCAGTGGCAACACTTGCGGGTCAAATCAAAACGGGCTCACTTAGCAGAACAGACAGAATTGCAAAATATAACAGACTTTTAAATATTGAAGCAGAACTAGATAATGTTTCTAAGTATAGTGGAATGAGTAGTTTTTATAACCTAAAATTTTAGTTATGTTTTTCACCAAATAAAAAATTTTTAAAACTTAAATTATATTTGTTGACAATGTTATTTTTATCATCTATACTTTTTCGGTATTTAGCAAAAAGGAGAAATAACAATCTATGAGTAAAGACAAACCAAAATATGTGAAATGTCCGAGATGTGAATTAAATTATATCTTGAAAAGAAACAAGTTTTGTGAAGTTTGTAAAGCCGAAATGAAAGCAGGCGCAATAGATGAAATGAGTGATGAATTGTTAGAAGATGCAATTCTATGTCCAACATGTAAGTCGAATTATTTAGCAGACGGTGAAATTATGTGCGCTTCATGTGTGGAAGAAAATTTAGAAATCGATCACGAAGATGCCGATGTTGACTGGAAAAATTTTGTGGAAAAAGAGGAAAGTGAAGATTCTTATGATGATTTATTGCCAACTGATTCCGATGATGATGACGACGAAGTTGATGAAGAGTTGGATAGTAAATTTGCAGAAGACTTAGACGATGATTTAGAAGACGATTTAGATGACGAAATTGATAATGATGATGATTTAATTGATGAAGAAATAGACGATTTAGATGAAGATTTTTTAGATATTGATTATTCTCATGATGACGAAGATGATGACGATGAAGAAATTATTGACGAAGAATTTGAAGACGATGACGAAGATTAAATAAGTATAATTTATGTATTAAATAAAAAATCAAAACAAATTAATTATACAATAAAAAAAATATTATCTTATGGACTAACAACAAAAAAAGTGATACTATCTTTTAAGTATCACTTTTTTTAGCTTGTATATCTACTTTGATATGATATATAAACTAATAACTGCAAGCAGTAGATTTAATTTTTAAGTCATCACAAAATTGTTTTAAAATTATTTGAAATTTAAAACATTACAAAAAGCCATTTTTAAAATCTTATAACGATTTTAAATAATTTTATAATTTGTTCTTATCCGCTAAGTAAAAATATAAAAAGGAAGCAACCGCAAACAGCCTTATATTTCTCTTTTTTTATTGCTAAACCTTAAAGCCAAAATGCAAAATCGACTTGTTAAAAATCATCCAAAGTTTACAACTATTTAAGACGGTATTGTTGAATTTGCAAAAACCAGTGGCTTATATAAGACATATCCTAGATTACATAACTCTTTTAGACCTAGTTCTAATGCCCTACCTTTTTCTTAAAGTAGAACAAAATAATTAATCGCAAGTAAAATTAAAGTGATTTTTATTTTTATATTTTATTGCAACTTTAATTATAATGTGCTATACTTTTTAACGGTTTTAAATTTAGGAGAGAATATGACAATATCAGATTTAAGAATTGGTAGCACTTTTGAAATGGATGGAAAACTATATGTTGTTGTAGAATATCAACATGTGTCACGCCCTCGGTTAGCTGCGCTTGTTAAAACTAAAATAAAAAATGTGGAAACAGGTCAAGTGCTGGAAAAAAACTTCTCGCCTAGTGATTCTGTTGGTCAAGTTCAGCTCCAAAGAAAGGATATGCAGTTTTCGTATGAAGACGGCGGACTTTATTATTTTATGGATGTTGAATCTTATGATATCATACCTGTTGACGCAGCCTTAGTTTCGGATGTTATGAAATATATTAAGGACGAAACTGTTGTTTCGGTAAACTATGCAAACGGAAAAATAATTTCTATTACCCCTCCATTATTTGTTGAACTACAAATAGTGGAAAGTGAACCTGCGGTTGCAGGCGACACATCCCGAACAGCCTACAAGCCTGCAAAACTAGAAACCGGCTTGGTTGTTAGGGTTCCTTTGTTTGTTAATAGCGACGATAAAATTAAGATAGACACACGCACAGGCGAATATGTTGAACGCGTTAAGTGAGCCATAATTTTTAAATAAGCAAAAAAAATTTCTTACAAATAGAGTGAAAAGCTTTTTTACTAATCCCTTGCAAAAAAATTGGCTTAAATAAAAAAACCTCTTACAAATACAGTGAAAAGCAAATTTCTTACAAGTGAAATTTCCTTGCTGAATTACTTTAAGTGTAGAGGTTTTTTATTTTTTTCTATATTATATTGATTTTTATTATATTGTTGTTATTTAATTTATAGTTAATAAATTTATCGTACTGCCATTAACTATTTATCGTTAAGTTACAAATATATAATTCTTCTGCTATATCACTGCCATAAAATTTTTTTAGAAGAATTTCGTTTGAAAATTCAATCACTATGTCATCTGCCAAGTTTAACGATGTGACATAATTATTAATTTTTTGCTGAACCCCACTTCCTGCAACACCTTCCAACATTTGTACATTTATATATAACTTAGAAGAATAACCTTCCAAAATGCCTGGGGTAATTAATTCTATTGCTTTCATGTAAGAAATAAGGTTTGCTAGTTCTCCCGCTTCATCAATTAACGAGTCAAACGACATATAAAAAATAATTCCATAATGTTCATCTTCATTTCCGCTGGTGTCAAATTGATAAAATCCCTCACCGTAACTACAAACAGTGTCTAGCATTTGAATAGGATATTTTTGATTCTTTATAACTTTTAATAATGTACTTTTGATTGTTTCAGAATATAAAATTCCACCGCCATCGTTAATAAATAATTCAGTGACATATTTTTTAGTGAAAATCACATTGGCAGAAGCATCTTTATTAATTAAAAAATATCGCATTAAGTTATAAAGTTCACTATCGCTTTCGATAACAAAATCTTCTGTTATAGTAACTCCATATTCGTTTTTATAACTTACAATTCTTTTAGCATAATGGTTATAGTTATCAAGTGCGGTGGCATAATGCGAAAACTTTGGTCTATAAATGTATGCTTTATGAATTAAGGATGCTCTATCGGCAAGTAAAAAATATTTGTGTGTTAAATATTCTTTTCCATTCGGTCCATCGCCCGGATTTGTTATTTGTGCTTTGATTTCTGTCCAAGTGATATCCACAAGATAAAAATTGCCGTCAACCTTAACTTTATTCCATGCGTGAGCACCCCCCGCCATGCCCGTTATTCTAATACATTCTATTCCTTCCATATTGCAAAGAAGCGAGTAAGCTTTGCTAAACCCATCACATACTGCCACACCCTTAATAAAAACACCTTCTAAATAATAAGCAGGACTTAATGTTATATAAATTGGATTTGCTAAATCTTTTGTGTCCGTATATATTTTTTCAATGTCTGCATTATCATAGGCTGTGTGCACTGTTATCCAATCAAATATGCTAAGTGCTTTTTCATATTCGCTCATGCTTGGATGAATAATTTCTCTAAGCACATTTTTTGCTATATTATAAATCGATTCTGCTCTACTTCCTGCTACAACTAGTGGTGATACTCTGTTTTCCACTGCCCAATAAAGTTGCTCACTTGTGGCAACTTCCTGAGTTATAAAATAATCATCCGAAACAAATTCATCATAAGTTGGTAATCTTCGCCCGCCTTCGTTAGCAAAATTTTCATAATATGGAAATTCTACCGCATTTTGTTCATAAGGCAAATTACTCAGTGCAAGATAATCTATATTAATATCGCATTCTTCCACTCCAAAAAAGTTGATAGCTATTTGGTAATCATATTGTCCTGTCATTTTTTTGCCAAAAACATTATATCCACTTACCGAATTAGATTGACAGGTTTCAAAAAACGGACCCGTTCTGCTTTGAATCTCAAAACAACTATCAATTTTTTCTAAAATATTTTCTTGTATACTTTCATTAGACAGTGTGGCTACTCCAATATCCTGTAAAAAGGCTTCAGCAAATCTAACATCATAAACTTCCAATCTATTTATGAAATTATAATATGCTATATTGTTTAATTCTTCCATACTTTGAATATAATGGTCGCCAACATATCCATCAAAAATATAAACTTGATTTGTATAATTCCCTTGTGATTCGGGGTTATAGAAATATCGAGTAGGGCTATCAACATAAAGCGCATTTTCCACTTCAAAATAAGCACCTACTGAAAACACAACAATTTCATCATTAGAAAGCGAGGCTATATCAAATAATACCTCGGTGGTTTGGTGAGTGGTAACACCGTTGAGCATCGTGTAAGCCACAACAACATAATTTGTTGCACCCGGGATTGCCGACCAAGTTACAGTTTCAGTGTTTAACACAATATTGTCGGGTGCTTTTATTTCGTCTTCGTAAATAATGTTATATCCACTAGCTATTTCATTAATGTCACTATTTGTATAAACATAGGTTATAGAAATACTTGTAACACTGCTTTTAACACTAGGCTTGTTAGAAATGGCTTGAACTTTAAACCTATAATAGCCAAAGTCTACTAGATTATCTGTAAAATTATATACTTGCATAGTTTCGTTTGGCATGTTTTCAACAGTACCCACTATTCCATCGTTAATAAACACATTATATTTATCTGCTTTATCGATGGTATGCCAGTTTAAACTTTTATTTTCCCTATCTAATCCAATAACGGGAGTATCCAATGTTTTAACAGTGAAATCAAAAAATGAAAAGTTGCAACCTACGAGCAAAAAACAAGACACAAGTAAGCCAATAATAACCGTTGAATACCTGAAATTTCTTTTTAACATTATATCTCCTATTGTAAATTATTCTATTTTTTATAATTGTTTACTATTTTAAGTATATTATAAAATAATGTTTAAAACAACTTATTTGTAAAATAATGTTGTTTTTTATCTATAATTAGTATTTGCAAAATACTAACTAACTATTTGAATATTGATAAAAACATGATATAATTAGCCTATGCAAAATTTATTTAATTTAAATCCAATAAGTGAAAAAAAAGCAAGCATTATATCTTCCCAAACACTTGCTTTTGTCGGTGACGCTGTTCACTCGCTATTTATTAGGCAAAAGGTGGTGTTGTCAAATAAATTTAAAATTAAAGACCTACACCTTACTACCGTCCAATATGTGAAAGCTGGCGGCCAAAGTGAAGCCAGTGCAAAATTAATTGACGAATTTAATTTTCAAGAACTTGCAATCTATAAACGCGCGCGAAACTATAAAACAACAAATATTTCAAAAAATTCAAGTGTTGGCGACTACAAAAGAGCAACTGGATTTGAAGCAGTGTTGGGCTTTTTATATTTAAGCGGACAATTTGACAGGTTGCAATTTATTTTAAATAAATCTCTAGGAGAACACTATGATAATTGAAGGCAAAAATGCCGTGATAGAAGCGCTTAATTCTAATGAGAATTTTACTATTGAAAAAATTTTAATTAGTTCAAGTATGAAAGGCGCCGATTTCAACACTATTTTTTTGCTTGCTAAAAAAAGGAATATACCCGTTCAAACTGTGCCTGCGGAAAGTTTAAGTGGGGAAGTTAAAAGTAAGCACCAAGGTGTTATTGCATATTGCACGACATTTATTTATTCGCAAGTTAGCGAAATTCTAGAAGTGGCAAAAGAAAAAAATGAAAGCCACTTTATTGTTATTTTAGATAGCATTGAAGATCCGCATAACTTTGGCAGCATTATAAGAGTTTGTGAATGTTTAGGAGTTCATGGAATTATTTTTGGGAAGAACCGAGCATGCACTGTTAATGAAACAGTAATAAAAACCAGTGCAGGCGCAATTAGTCATGTAAAAATTGCAAAAGTGACAAACATAAACCATGAAATTGAAAATTTGAAAAATGCCAATATCTGGGTGTATGCGTGCGAACTTGGTGGCACTCCGCTAGAAAAAGCCAACCTTAAAGGAAACATTGCAATAGTTATTGGTAGTGAAGGGCGAGGCGTTAGCGAACTTACTAAAAAAACATGCGACGGAGTTTTGACAATTAAAATGAAAGGAAAAATAAATTCACTTAACGCAAGCGTGGCAGCGGGAATTGTTCTGCACGAAGTGAGTAAACAAAGAATAGAGGTAAAAAATTGATAGAATCACAAATCTTAACTCTCGCTAAGCAAAATCACCAACCATCAATAAATGCAATAATTAAGGACTGTGAGCCTTTAATTATTTCTATTATTAAAACCTTTGATAATATAAATTTTAATTATGATGAGGCGGTACAGGAAGGAAGATTAGCAGTGTTAAACGCTATCAATTTATTTGATGAAAGTAAAAGTGTTAGATTCACCACTTATGCTAGTAAAGCAATAAAAAACAAACTGTTAAATTATATAAAAAAATTACATACCAATAAAACCGCTATGCTTATTGAAAATCTCAATGAACAAAGTGACCAAACAACACTCCCCTCTTCACCGGAAGACCATCTTATTAATTATGAAAAATTAGTGGAAAAGTTAGAAGATTTTAAGAAAAATTTAAGTGATTTAGAAACAAAAATATTATCATTAAAACTTGAAGGCTATTCTTATGTTGAGATAGCAACTGAACTTAAAAAAACAAACAAATCGGTGGACAACGCACTCACAAGAATAAAAACCAAAATTTTAAGACAGGAGAAAAAATAATGGCATACCAAGCACTATATAGAAAATACAGACCTAAAAACTTTGCTGAAGTAATCGGGCAAGACCATATAACAAAAACATTAAGTAATCAAATAAAAAACAATCAAATTTCGCACGCATATCTTTTTTGTGGAACACGCGGAACAGGAAAAACCAGCATTGCGAAAATTTTTGCAAAAGCAGTAAACTGTGAAAAAAGTGTTGATGGAAGCCCTTGCAACAAGTGTGATATATGTAAAAATTTATCAAATGCCAGCAATTTCAATGTTCAAGAAATTGATGCTGCTAGCAATAATGGGGTAGAATATGTCAGGGAACTGCGAGAAAATGTCAAATACACCCCAGTTGGTTGCAAATACAAGGTTTACATTGTCGATGAAGTGCACATGCTTTCTGAAAGTGCTTTTAATGCTCTTTTAAAAACCTTAGAAGAACCGCCAGCTTATGCAATTTTTATACTAGCTACCACCGAACCACATAAAATTCCTGAAACAATATTATCTAGATGTATGCGTTGTGATTTTAAATTAGTGGAAATTCCTGCACTGGAATCGCTTTTAAAAAAGATATTTGCAGACAGTAAAATCACTTGTGATAGTATTGCTATTAATTTACTTGCTAAACTTGGAGAGGGTAGCGTTCGTGATACTCTATCACTTGCTGATATGTGCGCCGCATTTTCTAATAATGCTATCACATACGAAACCGTGATTCAATGTAGTGGCACAACAGATAAATCTACACTACATGAACTTGCTTTAAGTGTGGTTCAAAAAAATTCGAAAAAAATATTAGAAATTATCCACGATTTTTCAAAAGCGGGCAAAATAATTTCTAAATTAAATAAAGATTTGGTAGAATATTTAAGAGATGTGATTGTAATTCAAACAAGTGAAAACTATATGAAAATTCTGGTTTATCCTGAAAACATTATAGATGGAATGGTAAAAATCTCAAAAATCGCCACACCTTCAAATATAATTCATTTACTTCAAAAATTATCATCATTAGAGCAGGAATTTAGGTTTACCACAAACCAAAGAGCACTATTTGAAATCACATTACTGTCGCTACTAGAAGAAAGTTCACTGGAGTCTAGGGTGAGTGCGTTAGAAGAAAAACTAAAAACTATGGTGCTTCCCTAACAAATCTCGCGCACTATCTGCATTCACAAATAAACAAACCATTAGCATAAAAGATATTGAATTTGAGAATTATCAATTTGACAAAAAAGAAGCAACAAAAGAAGTTATTAGTAAAAATATAAATGTAAATACAACAAACGATATTAAAAACACAGAGAAAGATATTCTTTCAAATATCTCACCTAAAAAGGTTCTTGGCAAAATACTAGCATCTCTTAGAAAATCATATCCTGTGCTTTATGCCACACTCTCACAGGTTTCTGACATAAAACTCCAAGATAGTGACATAGTGCTAGTGTTTAACGCTTTAACTCTTAAAGAGGAATGTGAAAAAAAAGAAAACATTGATAAACTTTATGAAACATTAAAAGAAATGAATTTGCATTATCATATTGTTTGCAAAAGCGAAATTGTTAAAACTGATAACAATAATATAATTCAAGTATTAAAAGACGAATTTGGCGATTTGTTAGTAATACAAAATAAAAATCAAGGAGAAGAAAATGTATAAAAACTTTGGCGGGGGAAATATGCAGAACTTAATGCGTCAAGCCCAAAAAATGCAAGAAGATATGCAAAACAAATTAAAAAATGCTGACGAAGAATTAGCGAAAACCACCATCACAACCACTGCTGGCGGAGGTATGGTGGAAGTGAATATGACTGGAAATAAAAAAATTACATCCATAAAAATAAGTAAGGAAGTTGTTGACCCTGAGGATATTGAAATGCTGGAAGATTTAATTATTGCAGGTGTAAACGATGCGATTATTAAAGCAACCGAACTAGAAAAAACCAAGAAAGACGGTATAACTGGAGGCTTATTTTAAATCAATGAACGACAATTCAAGCAGTATACAAAAACTAATAAATGCGTTTACCCTTCTTCCCGGAGTAGGACTAAAAACCGCTGAACGATATGCGTATAAAGTTATTTCATTATCAAGCGACGAAGTGGAGTTTTTTGCAAACAGTTTACTAAAAGCAAAACAAAACACTAAATTTTGTTCGGTCTGCGGAACTTTCACAGATAAACACACTTGTGATATTTGTATGAAAAGAAATTCCAAAATTTTATGTGTTGTTAAAGAGCCAAAGGATGTTGTGGCGTTAGAAAAAGCAAGGAATTTTAATGCATTATATCATGTTTTACACGGTACAATTAGTCCGCTTGAAAATAAGGGACCCAACGATATTAGGATTAAAGAATTAATAACTCGAATCAATGAAAATAAATTTGATGAAGTTATAATGGCAACCAATCCCGATGTCGAGGGAGAAGTTACCGCAAACTATATTGCAAAATTATTAACTCCGTTAGGCATTAAGGTAACCCGCATTGCACAAGGTATTCAAATGGGTAGTGATTTGCAATACGCCGATGAAGTAACACTTTCAAAAGCACTTGAAGATAGAAAAGTAATGAATTAATTTATGTTTATTCAATAAATTTAAATAATAAGAGTTTGTAATCTCATTAAATATACTCACTAAAAAAATAAAAACGCAAGGCAATCATTAATTTCTATTCTTAAAAAAAGTGATACTGTCTAGCATCACTTTAATAGTTTGTATCTCAGTAAATATCCTCGCTAAGAAATTGAAAACGCAAGGCAATTTATCAATGTTTTCTATTCTTAAAAAAAGTGATACTATCAGCATCACTTTAATAGTTTGTATCTCATTAAATATACTCACTAAGAAATTGAAAACGCAAGGCTATCTATCAATATTTTTTTTCTATTTTTAAGGTGATACTATCTAGCATCACTTTTTATTTTTTTGTTAGTTTATTTAGGCTATAAACCATTTTAATTAATATCACTATCAAAAAATTGTTATAATTTTTAAATATAAAAAGAAATACTTTCCCTATAATCTAATTTAAAAAAACTTTAAACAATCTAACTCACTTAAAAAAAATTTACACTCAAAAAAATCATGTTTGCGTGCATTTTTTTTAAAAAAGTAACACGCACTGCACGATAGAAATAAAAAACGTCAAGCTTATTTCGTAGTGAAAGATATTAACAACAATAAAAATATTATTACAATTTTCGAAAAAGCATACGCCTATGCGTAATTTGTAATGAGAAAAACATTAGTTTTATATGAAAAATCCCACCTAAATGAAGTGAAACAATTATAGCAATCACTTCATTTAGGTGGGGTTATTTTATCTTTAGTATTATTTACTTTAATGGAAAATTGTTTGGCACCAATAAAAAATTATTCTTTATTAGTTTTAAGTACTTTTTTAACGCCAAATAGGATTGGTGTTAAAGCGAAAACAACAATGTTTATAACTTGATTAACAATAACATTATAATGCTCAAAGTATGAAGGTTTAAACATAGGTGTGCCTTCAGCAAGATCCATAAGTGTTTTTAGTTGTGCAAGATAATCGGATCCCGCAAGTATAGATAGTATGAAAGATACAAGTGCAAGAACACCGGATGCAATTAGGATATATGATGCAATTAATTTTTTATCAAATATACTTAAAATTAATGAAACAGCAAGTCCTAAAAGTGCAATCATTAGTCCTAGGTTAGTCCAAAATGCGCCATTCATTGCAGATTGGAGATATTTTGGAAAACTTTCGAAAGTGTCTAACGAAGTAACGCCATAAGCATTTAAGAAATTTATTGTTGCAAAAACAAAACCCACTAATAAAACAACTGTGAGGATTATTTTAAATAAATTCTTTTTAATAAAATCCATATTCTTATTCCCCTCCTTTATTATTTACGCTAGCAATTACTACCGCATGAATATAGTATATTAAAAATAGTTTGAAGTTCCAACTAAATTTTCATAAATACTCAAAATTCTTCAAAATATTTTGTTTTTATATTAAAATTCTTATTTTTGCATTTATGTAATTTTATAAAATTTAATTTTAAAACTTTCTATTAATAGATAACAATTAAGCAAACTTATAAAGATAACCTAAAAGAGACTAGAATTTTAGGTGTTAAGTTGTTCAATAAAGGAAAGTAAATAAACAATTTTGTATCACCGTAAAAAAATTTTATAATGCAAACAAACTGCAATTTTGCTTTTTATAAAAAAAACGCTTTCCCATTTTATGGAAATAACCTTGTTGAAACTGTGTTATTATGATAATCTTATATTATAATTTGGACTTCTATGTATCAAGCTTATAAAGTTAAGGAGAAAATATGGAACAACAACAAGAAAAAGGAAATGAAAAATTTTTTATTGGACTAGATATTGGAACAGAATCGGTAGGATTTTCAGCAACCGACGGCAATTATAACTTGCTTAAAGTTGGTGGTAAGCCAATTATGGGCGTGCGTTTATTTGAGGAAGCAAAAACCTCTGCAGAACGCAGAATTTTTAGGGCCAACAAAGTAAGAAAAGATAGACAAAAACAAAGGACTATGCTATTGCAATCGTTATTTAATGATGAAATTAGCAAAATTGATCCTTTGTTTTTTATTAGATTAGAGGCAAGTTCTTTTTGGGAAGAAGACAAAAATAAAAGGAATAAAACCGATAAAAAATTAAGCGATTTAAATTCGCTATTTGCAGATAAAAAGTTTACAGACGCTACATATTTTAAAAAGTTTAAAACGATATATCATTTAAGAGAACATTTAATGACCGAGAAAAATTGGACTGGTAAAACCAAGCCCGATATTCGCCTGTTGTATCTTGCTTGCCACCATATATTAAAAAGCAGAGGTCATTTTTTATGGAGTGCAGAAGAAATAAATTATTCTGTTCAAGGGCAGTCATCTTTTAAAAAATTAAACGATTGTTTAGAAACAGCATTATCAAGTGAAGATGAAATAAATCCTATTCAACTAACTATACCTTCAAACTTTAATTCGCTATTAGTCGTTTTCCAAGCGAAATTAGGTTTAAAATCAAAACAAGAAGAACTTAAAAAAATTCTATTTGCTGATGCAAATAAAAAAAATAATAAGATAATCAACGCCATGTTAAAAGCAATAACAGGCGGGAACTTTAATTTAAACGATATTTTTGATGCGGAATTAGAAAAAGAAGAGTCCATATATTCATTTGATAACGATTGGGACGAAATTGCATCGAAAATTACAAATGCATTAAACAACGATGATCAGTTTGCTGTTGTTGAAAGTTTAAAAGATGTATATGATTTTGGTCAATTAAATTTACTGTTGCAAGGTCATGCAAGTATTTCTTCTGCTATGATAAGTAAATTTAACGAGCATAAAGAAGATTTAGAAATACTAAAAAAATTTGTTAGAAAAGTTATTCCACATGAATATAATAAAATTTTCCGTTCAAACAAAGAATACGAAAAAACCACAAAATCAAAATTGGGAAATTATGCAAATTACATAGGTTCTAATTTAGTGGACGGCAAAACCATTGTAAAAAAAGTTGAAAAAGCAGGATTTTATGAATTTTTGCTAAATGTTTTTGCGGATAATAAATTAATTGAAAGGGGCAAAGAATGGACAATTACCACAACTAACTTAACAGAACAGCAATATGAAACGCTAGATAAAATTTTGAAAAAAATAAATCAAAGTTCGTATATGCTAAAAAGTCGAACCAAATACAACGCGATAATTCCTTATCAACTTCATAAATACGAACTAGAAACAATGCTTTCTAATGCGGAAAATCATTATGAGTTTTTAAAGAAAGTTGATAACGATAAACATAGTACTTGCAAAACAGTTAAAGATAAAATCTTATCACTAATATCTTTTCGCGTGCCTTATTATGTTGGCAGGTTAAACAATCATAGTGAAGTGCGAAAGGGTATGCATGCATGGGTGGAAAAAAAGTTAAAAGGGGTGAAAATAACACCTTGGACATTTGATGCGGTGGTAGACAAAAATACAAGCGCAGAGAAATTTATAGAGCGCATGCTTTCAAAATGCACTTATTTGCCAACGGAACCAGTGTTGCCAAAATATTCGCTAGTGTATAGTGAGTTTTGCGTTTTAAACGAACTTAATAAATTAAAAATTAGAGGCAACGATGTTACTGTTGAAATAAAACAAGGTATATTTAATAATTTATTTAAACAACAAAGAAATATTACCCCAACCAAACTGCTAAATTATTTAAAGATAACTGACAACACCTTAACAAAAGAAGACTTGTCTGGTTTTGATAAAGAAGGAAAAGGTTTTAATTCCTCACTTTGTTCTTTAATCGACACTTCACCAATTATAGATGCATTACAAAAATCGCCTTATAATAAATCGCTAACCACTGCTCAAAAAATTATTGAAAAGGTTATACAGTGGCATGCTCTCTTTGAAGATAAAAAAATATTAGAATCGAAAATGGGAGAAGAATATCCCTTCTTAAAAGGCGATATAGCAAAACAATTAAAAAGCTTAAATTATTCAGGATTTGGTAATTTATCTAAGGAATTTTTAACAAGTGAAAAAGTTATTTGTAAAGACACTGGTGAACTCATATCGATTCTGCGTCTGCTTTGGGAAACAAACGAAAATTTGAATGAAATTATTTGGAATAAAAATTATAACATTCAAGAGTGGTTAGCAAAAGAAAATAACACTAGCGATAAAGAGTTTTCATACGCTGATATTGCAGAAAGTTATGGCTCGCCAAGTGTTAAGCGTTCGGTTTGGGAAGCTATGAAAATTGTTGATGAAATAATTAGTTTTAATAATAACTTAGTACCCGATAAGATTTTTATTGAAGTAACTCGCCGTGAAGATGAGAAACAGCGTTCAATCACAAGAAAAAAATACATTGAAGGTTGTTGGAAAAATGCTAAAACATTAAGCGCTCAAGTGATTAATGAACTAAAAAGCGAACTAGAAAGTAAGACAGACGCACAACTTAGGAGTGAAAAATTATTTTTGTATTTTATGCAATGCGGAAGATGCGCTTATTCAGGCGAAAAGATTATGATAAGTGATCTTGCTAATAACAACCTATATGATATCGACCATATTATTCCGCAGTCACTAGTAAAAGATGATAGCATAAAAAACAAAGTTCTTGCTAAAAAATATTTAAACGGAAAAAAAGATAAAAATTATCCACTTTATAAAACAAATGAAATATGGAGCAGAAAAGACAGTTTGCTTCCTATGTGGCGAAGTTGGCAAAAGGCAGGATTAATATCACCAGAAAAGTTTAATCGCTTAACAAGAACTAATGATATAACCGAACGCGAAATGGAAGGCTTTATCGCACGGCAATTAGTTTTCACAGGTCAAAGCGCAACGCTTACAGCAAGTTTATTTAAAAAGAAATTTAATTCTTATGATAAACAACCGGAAATCGTTTATAGCAAAGCGGATAATGTGTCAGAATTTAGAAATAAAGTTGATATGGAAAAATGCAGAGAAGTAAACGATTTGCACCATGCTCATGACGCCTATCTTAATATTGTTGTGGGCAATGTTTATAACGAAAGATTTAATCACAACAAAAATTTTTATAAAAGCCAAACCAATAAGTTTCAAGAATATAACACTAATCGTATGTTTGAATATAATGTTAAAAATGCTTGGGATATAGATTTAAACACCAAACCCAAAAGAAACGAATTTAGCGACGAAGATAAGGAAAGTTATCAAAAAGCAGTTATATCTTGGTTGAAGAATCAAGAGATTGTTAAAAAGATTAAAAATGTTATTTCTAAAAACTATTATCCCGTAACTAAGAAATTGCTAGAAAATAAAGGTGCTTTTTATGACCAAACGCTTTATGGTGTTGAGATAAAACAAAAAGAAATTAAAAGAGGTAAAGTACTTTTAAAGATTAAAGATACATCCTTGCCACTTAAAGGAAATGAAAATAATCCGCTAAGTAATATTCAACGCTATGGCTATTTCACAAGCGAAAATCCTGCATATTTTATAATTGTAGAACACACTGTATCCAAGGGCACTGGAAAAAATAAAAAAGAAAATAGGGTAAGGCAATTTGTTACCCTTCCTTTAATTAAACAAAAGCAATGGGAAAGAGAGTTTTCGCTTGTTAAAAGTAAAATAGATAAAGAAAATTTTTTTAATGAAAAACTAACAAATTATCTAATTGCGGAAAACGGATTTAAAGATTTAACTATTGTTTTGCCAAAAGTATATAAATATACCCTATTTGAAGAAAGTGGGACACCAATGCGAATAAGTGGACTTAAAGATAGGCAAAACGCAGTGCAATGGTATGTTGATGACAAAACTATAAGTTATGTAAGGGTAATCTATAAATACGCAGAACTTGTTAAAAAAGGTGTGTTGAAAGAAGATGATTATAAAAATCAATCAACTATTATTGTTTCAGCAAAGAAAAACGGATTACCGCTTAGTATAACACTAGATAAAAATAAAGACTTATTTGTAATCATTAAAAGTCAACTGGAAAAAGACATTTATAAAGGTAATTCTGCGCTCTATAAGAAATTAGACCAAGATAATGAACAAAAATTTAACAAACTAGATATTGTTAATCAAGTAAAAATCTTAACTGAACTAATTAGAGCACTCGCTTGCAATGCGCAAAGAGGCGATATCAAGAGTATTGGTGGACACTCTGCGTTTGGCAGATTGGTAAATAGTGACAAAATTGAAAATGATTTAGTGCTAATTGAAGAATCTATAACAGGACTTAAAACCAAACACACACGCATATATCCCTTTTAAGTGAGACTATTATGGCTTTTAGAACGGTAGTGGTTAAAACTCGAGCAAAAATAGAAACTCGACTAGGATATTTAGTTATTCGTAGCGATGAAGATAGTTGGATTTTTATAAATGAAATAAACACTTTAATTATTGAAAGTGCAAGTACAGTTATAACTTGTCAAGCATTGTTAGAGCTTTCCAAGAATAATGTAAATGTAGTTTTTTGCAATGAAAAACATTTACCTTATGGACAATTAATGCTTTTTAACGCAAACTTCAACACTAGTGGAAATATTAAAAGTCAAACACTTTGGGAGCAGGAGCGAAAAGAAAGTCTTTGGCAACAAATAATTTATCAAAAATTATTTTGGCAAGAAAAAGTTTTGTTAAAGCATGGGAAAACCAGTGCCGCTAATATAATAAATGAATATATTTACCAAATACTCCCCAACGATAAAACTAATCGAGAAGGTCATGCTGCTAAGGTTTATTTTAATGCTTTATTTGGCATGAATTTTTCACGCCGTGATGAAAATATAGAAAAAAATTCGGCATTAAATTATGCTTATGCAATTCTAATGAGTGCGGTTGCAAGAGAAATATCTGCATGCGGATATAGCAACCACATAGGAATTTGGCATGACAATCAATTTAACGACTATAACTTGGCATGTGATTTAATGGAGCCTTTTCGCCCCATTATAGATGATTTTGTTCTTTCGATTAACACTGATGATTTTAAAACAGAAGCGAGTAAAATTCTTTCTATTAAACTTAAAATTGGTAAACGAGAATTTTATTTGGATAGTGCTATTGAATTATTTGTTAGGTCCGCAAGTAGATATATGAAAAAAGAAGTGGAGGAAATTATTAAAATAGAAGGATATGAAATATAGATTTATGAGAGTTATGGTGATGTTTGATCTTCCAACAATAACGATTAAAGATGAACAGAATTATCGCAGGTTTCATAATTTTTTAATTAAAAATGGCTTTATTATGCAACAATATTCTGTTTATTCAAAATTAGTATTAAATAGAACACAAGCGGATAGCATTAAAAGAATACTAAGGTCAAAAGTTCCTGAGAAGGGGCTTGTTCAATGCTTTGACTTAACAGAAAAACAATATGCAAATATTGAATATATGGCAGGTGTAGGACAGTCTAAAATTTTAAGTAACGATAAACGGTGGGTGGAAGTATGATTATTTTTAAGCATAATGAGTGGAAAAATCAATTAAATCTAATATCAAACAAGTTTTCAATTCTATGTGTGGAAAATAAACAAAAACTTTATAAATACACAACTGAACTGTTGTATGCTTGCGATGGAGAAGAACATGATTGGAGTTTAACAACGGAAGGTTTTAAACAATTAAATTTTGAAAAAACCTGTGTGGTTGTAACCGATTTAATATCATTTACTTTAAATTCCAAAAGGTTGGTAGGTGCATTATATAAAAAATGTGCTGCTGAAGCTTCCGCCATTGAATATGAATATAAGTTTAAAGAAAATATTTCTAACCTTTACTTTTTATGTAAAGAAATAAGTGAAGATATAGGCTACGATTGCATTTTGGATGAAAATTATGAGTTGGTTGACGCTTTTAAATTATTTAAGTTAGAAGTAAAAGAAAAATATAGCACTCTTGTCGAAAAGTTAATTGCTTTTGTTAATATAAATATAGAATTATTAAAAACTAAAGTTTTTGTATTTATATTTTTATGTAAGTATTTGTCTAATGAACAATTAAAACAATTTATGCAACATTGCCAAGTGCAAGATGTTGCAGTATGTTTACTGGAAGAAAACATTCCAAGTATAGCCCGTGAGTATGATTTTAATATATTAAGAATAGATGACGACTTATGCGAGTTTACTCATTTGAGTTGATAAAAGTCATAATTTGTGCTAAATTATAAGAGTAGTGTATTCTAAATTACATTATCTTAAGGTATGCCTCTTTTTAGAATTTGAGGTTTGAGAGTAGTGTAATTTAGGATGGGTCTTAAACTACTATTCGTGGGAAT
>CALNBM010000067.1 GCA_937874195.1 uncultured Clostridia bacterium
AACAAATTATTAACTTTAACTTTCATAGCTAAATTTTAAAAAACATATTTAAATTATTATTAATTTATTTCTATTTTGTAAACTATTTTATTTTTTTTTCTTTACTTTTCTTTTTACTCAATTCGTCGAAAAACAAAGTATTAACTTTTACTGAATCATTATTTGCATCAACTTTTTTTGCTTTTTCGTTATACTTTATAGCAAGGCTAATTTCATTTAAGTTAAAATAACATACGCATAGTTGAAGATATGGAACAATATCATAACACTGTGGTAAAACAAACCCGCCCCGCCTCACATTGGGCTTACATTTTGCTGCTAGTTTTAACCATGGTATTGCATTTTTATAATTTTTAATAAGCATAAATATCGTGCCGATTTCACACAACACTTCAGCGCGCGGATAATCATATATAAAACTTGCAAACAGTGTTTTTAGTGCTTGCACATGTTTTCCTATCGCAACATAACACTTTGCTAAAACTATACTTGCTTCAATGTTATTTTCTAACCAACCGAGTCCGTCGACTAAAAAATTTTCTAAAATTTTTACAGCATCAAACATTTTTCCATTATAATAAAGTTCTCGTGCATAATAAAATTTTTGGCGTGGTGTTAATTCACTGCCTTTTAAAATATATTTTTCATAAATATTTAAATTTCTATTAGTTGCAGCTGGTTTTATCTTTTTATGGTGAATCGCAATATCTACATATTCAATTTTTCCATTAATCTCAATAAATTCATGCACGGGATCAGCCCATTTCATAGTGTTGTTGTTTTTTATTATTCTTTCTCTAAAATATTCTAAAGAGTTTGAGTTATCTATGGTTGGGAAGGCATATTTTAAAAAATATACATCCACACTTCCATCCATTGATTTTTTAAGATTTATTAGTTTTTGTTGATTTTCTTCACTTATTTCATCATCAGCATCCAACCATATGATATAGTCGCAAGTAGCTTTGGAAAAACTATAATTTCGAGCGAGCGAAAAATCATCCACCCATGCAAAATTAAAGACTTTATCGGTAAATTTTTTTGCTATTTCTTCTGTTTTATCAGTTGAACCTGTATCAACAATAATAATTTCGTCCGCCACTGGCTGTGCACTTTTTAGCGCTCGTTCTAACACTTCTTCTTCATTTTTAACAATCATACATAAACTTAATTTCATGTTATTTTATATGAATAAGATGACAATATTGTGAATTCCTAATGATTTATAGCTTGTTAGTTTATTTGCAATATTTCTATTTTTGCGATAAAATAAATTATAAAATTTATTTTAAAAATTTTCTTTTTCCCTTTAATATTTGTGTTTTACTTCATCAAGCGATTAAATTTGAAAAATGCACTAAAAAAAGTGAAGATTCATGCTATTGACAGCTTAAACGGATATGAGTTTGAAAAGTTTATTTCAAATGTATTTTTTGCCTTTGGATATAACGCTACTGTTACAAAAAAGGGCGCAGATAGAGGTGTGGATATAATCGCAACTAGGTTTACACAAAAGGTGGCGGTTCAAACGAAAATGTATTATAATCATAATGTTAGCAATAGTGCAATTCAGCAAATTTACACTGCAAAAGAATACTTTAATGCTAATATTGCAGTGGTGGTAACTAATTCATATTTCACAAAATCTGCCATTGAACTTGCAGAAAAATTAAGCGTGGTGCTGATTGATAGAACTACACTCACTAGCGTTTTAAGTGGAACGAATTTAAAAAAATTTATTGGCTAAATTAAAACATAATTTATGATATTGTTTTAAATTTTTAAAAGAAACAAATTAAAATTTTTTTATGTAAACTCTGTGATATTTTAAATATTCCCGTGCATTATAAAAAACTATTCACCGAGTGAATTTTAACTAAAATTTAAGGTTATAAATTAAATAAAAAAAGTGCAATAAATGTCACAAATCTAAAATCAAATTAAAGGAAATAAACAAAATGGAAAAAAGAAAAAAACTTCTTCTTCATAGTTGTTGTGCTCCCTGCTCAAGTGGGGTGCTAGAAGAGTTAGTCAAAAGTTTTGATGTAACAGTTTTTTTCTATAATCCAAATCTTAATACAAAAGAAGAATATAATCTACGTGCTTCACATCAACAAAAACTCTGTGATATTTTAAATGTTCCGTGCATTATAGAAAATTATTCGCCAAGTGAATTTTTAAACAATATTAAAGGCTATGAATTAGATAAAGAAGGCGGAAAAAGATGCTCACTTTGTTTTGAACTGCGATTAAACAAAACTGCAAAGTTTGCAAACGAAAATGGTTATGATATTTTCACAACCACTCTTTCCGTTAGCCCCTATAAAAACGCTGAATTATTGAACGAGTTAGGAAAAAAAATTTCGTTAAAACATAATGTTGAATATCTGGAAGCAAATTTCAAAAAAAACAACGGCTATTTGTTAAGTATCAATAATAGTAAAAAATACAATCTTTATAGGCAAAAATTTTGTGGCTGTGAATTTTCTTTATTAAAAAAATAATGTTTAATTTTTAGTTCCGTCATTATTTACATAAATTATTTAACATAAATTCTCACCATTATTTTATATTATTGTATTACATTATTATTTTTATTTATTTCCAAATAATATGCCGTGTTTTTATTTATTTTAATTCTATTTTGTATTTAATAATTTTATGGTACAATATTATTAAACTCGTTTACTAAGGGATAAATATGAAAGATTATAATGACATTATGCTAAAAAATTTAATAAAAAATAGAGTGCAGTTCCCTAAAAAAGCAGTAGTTACAGCGGGTATGCCATACGGAAATAAACTTCTTCATTGTGGGCATATTAGCACCATGATACATGCAGATATGTTTGCGCGTTTTTTGCGTGATAGAATTGGCGAAAATAATGTTGTTTTTGTTTCCGGCACAGATGCTTATGGTTCGCCAATTTTAGAAAATCATAGAAAATTAGTAGAAAGTGGGGATTTTGCAGGTTCTATTATTGAATTTGTTGAAGCCAATTATATTGGTCAAAAAAGAATATTACGCAACTATCATATAAGCACTAACTTTTATGGTTCTTCTGCTTTTGGCGAAGCTAAGGAAATTCACGAAAAAACCAGTGCAGATATTTTTAACAGATTAAAGCAGTTCGGTTACTTAAAAAATTTATCAACTTTGCAGTTTTTTGATGAAAAGAAAAACACATTTTTAAACGGCAGGCAAGTGGTGGGAAAATGCCCCTTTGAAAATTGCATGTCAGAAAAAGCTTATGCCGACGAGTGTGATTTAGGTCATCAATATATGCCAGAAGAATTAATCAATCCTATTAGTTCTCTTTCAAACACCACACCAATATTAAAAAAAATTGGAAACTGGTATTTTAATTTAGATGAGCACGTCGATTTATTAAAAAAATGGATAGAATATTTAGAAAATAAAACTACCACACGCTCTTATATTATTAAAGAAATAAACGAATTTTTAAAAAAGCCTGAAATATATGTTAAGGAAGAATATTTAGATAGTTTTAACGCTATTAAAAAATCCCTTCCGCCTTTTTTATTAAAAGACGAAACAAAAAATTCTTTCACTATTCAATTTGAAAAACTTTCATATCGTGAAAACGCGTGTGAAATATTATCTCAACACGGTATTCGATATAGAACAGGAAAAACGCTTGTACCTTTTAGATTATCTGGTAATATTTCATGGGGTGTTCCGGTGCCCGATACCCAAGAACTTAAAAACCAAACTTTTTGGGTTTGGCCAGAAAGCTTATGGGCTCCTATTTCTTTTACTAAAACCTATTTATCCTTAAATAACTTTCCAGACAATGAATGGAAAAAATATTGGTGCAATGATGATTCCAGTGTTTATCAATTTATTGGCGAAGATAATATATATTTTTATGGTCCTGCGCAAAACGCTATCTGGCTTGCTCTACAAGGCATTAATCCAAAAATACCAACAGAAAAAGGCAATTTGACTATTTCACAAATGGTAGCAAATAAACATACATTATTTCTAGGCAAAAAAGCAAGTAGTAGTTCAAGTACTCATGCACCAATGGCGCATGAACTTTTAGACCACTATACTCCTGAACAAATAAGGTTTCACATGCTTGGTATGAATGTGGGAAATAATAATGCTAATTTTATGCCAAAACCCTTTAATCCCGATGCTAAAGAAACAGAAGTTGATGCTGTTTTGAAAGAAGGAAACTTGCTAACAAATGTTTATAACCGAGCAATTCGAACGCTTTTCTACTCATGGCAAAAAGATTACGATGGATTTTTACCTTATGGAGAAGTTGATGAAGAAATTTTAAAAGACGCAAATAAAACAATTTTAAAATATGAAAAATTAATGTATCAACAAAAGTTTCACATGGTGGTTTATGAATTAGATAATTATATTCGTTCTTTAAATAAATATCTTTCTAAAAATTTAATTGCCATAGAAAACGAACAAATTAAAAAGGACAATAAACAAGTATTAATTAACGGACTTCACATGGTAAAAATTGCTATGGTTTTTCTTCATCCTATCGACCCTGTTAACACAGAATATTTAAGTGAATGTTTAGGCGCAGGTAATAGTGTTTTTAGTTGGGATAATATTGATAAACCTATTTATAATTTTATTGAAAATGTTGAAAATTATAAGCCAAAATTTATTGAACCAAAATTCGACTTTTTTAAAAAACACGAAAGCCAAATTGCAAACTTAGAAGATTAATCACAAATAAAAAAACTGTGTGGGTTTTATATTTGTTTACTTTTAATGTGATATTTAACTAAAAAAATTATCACACACTGTCAAAAATAAACATAAACTCTTTCATAAAATTTAAAAATTTCTTACAAATGTATTAATAGTAAAAGGATAAATTATGCTGAGTAATATTTTCCAGTCATCCCAAATAACTGCCATACTTATGAGCTTATCAATCATTTTATTTTTAGGATTTTTCTTAACTCAAATAACACGGGCGATAAAACTTCCTGATGTAACAGGATATTTGTTTGCAGGTATTTTAATTGGTCCATTTATATTAAATATAATTCCAATAGAAATAATTTCCGGTCTTGAATTTTTTGCAGATATTGCGATAGGGCTTATTGCTTTTGATGTTGGAAAATATTTAATTTTTAACAAAGGCGAGAAAAACAGATATAAAACTTATGTTATTGCGTTATGCGAATTTGTATTAACTTTTGCGCTTATATTTACTGCAATGTTTTTTATATTTAAGTTTTCTTTTAATATTTCATTTTTAATAAGTACTATTGCATGTGTTACTGCACCTGCTTCAACCATAATGACAATAAAGCAATACAAAGCAAAAGGTCCGTTTGTTAATAATCTTTTAAAAATAATAACTTTTGATAATGCACTTGGAATAATACTTTTTCATATTTGTCTTATGTTTTCAAAAAATCCAGAAGGCGGAAAAATAACTTTTTATTCCGTGTTGGTTCCAATTTTACAAAACATTGCGTTGATTCTTTTTGGCATATTTCTTGGAATACTTATTTCTTACATTTTAAGAAAGTTAAAAGATTCAGGAACAAAACGGCTATTTGTGGGGCTTATTGCAATTCTTATATTAATTTCAACTTGTAGTTATTTCATTATTTCCCCACTTCTACCTTGTATGGCTTTTGGAACTGCGTTTATTAATTCAAAAGGAAACAAAGAACTTTTTGAAAATCTTAATAAATTTTCACCACCTATTATTTTAATATTCTTTGTGCTTAGCGGTATGAAATTTAATATTATTAATATATTCAGTGTAGGTATTATCGGGCTTACTTATTTAATACTAAGATTATTTGGAAAACTTTTAGGTTCATATATTGGTGGTGTTGTAACAAAGTCTCCAAAAGGTACCAGAAACTATCTAGGCTTTGCATTAATTCCACAAGCAAGTGTTGCGATAAGCCTTGTTACGGTTGCAAGTAGGATTATTGATAATGAAATTGCTTTGACAATTAATGTTATTATATTATCAGCTGCTTTTATATTTGAACTAATTGGGCCTGTCGCTGCTAAATTTTCATTATTTAAAACACAAGCAGTTCATGAAAAATATTTAAACAATACAGTTAAACCTAATTTTATA
>CALNBM010000068.1 GCA_937874195.1 uncultured Clostridia bacterium
ACACATGGGGGGATGGAACAAGCGACCCTAAATATTTATCTTGGGAAATAACCAAAGCAATAATAACTATAAAAGCAGATGATCAATCAAGGCCTTATAATACCGCAAATCAACCTGCCACTTACAGCATAACCGGACTTCTTGGTGACGACACCGAAAGTTCACAAATTCAAGGCTATTTTGTAATAAGCCATACAGCAGATATTAATAGCACAGTTGGATTTTATACAATAGAAATTGATGATATTTATGCATCATCTCAAAACTACGACTTTGTTTTAGTGGAAGGACAGTTAGAAATTTATATACAGTCACTAACCAAGCCAACTGCGTCAAAAACATCATTTATTTATGATGGATATGATAGACCGCTAAATTATAGTTTAAGCGGGTTTGACCCACTAATTATGTATATAACCGGAAATGTTTATAAGGATGTGGGAGAATACACCGCTACAATTTCTTTAATGGATATTAATAATTACATTTGGGCAGATGGAACACATAATGATTTGGAAATAAATTGGGAAATCACGAAAGCTTTACTTAAAGTTACTGCAAAAGATAGAACAAAACTATATTTAGAATCAATTCCTGACTTCAATGGTGATCCAAAAATAACAGACGAGTTAATATTCTTTGGTTTTGCAAGAAATGGTGATGATGAAACAAATTCTATTGCCGGAGAGTTTATTCTTACCACTAATTGTTTAGAATCAAGTGAGGTGGGTGAATATGCTATAACTCTTAACATTGGTTCGGCAACTGCTCATAATTATATTATTCAACTGGTTGACGGAAAATATTTTGTTATACCAATATCATTAACAAAGCCAACAATCTTAGGTGCAACCACCTTTACTTTTGATAATCTTGAAAAAACGCTTGATTTTTCAAATTTCACAGATGAATATATGACTATGAGTGGACACAAACAAACCGAAGCTGGCAGTTATATTGCTACAATAACTTTAAAAGACATTCATAATTATCAATGGACAAACGCTACTATTTCTCCACAAAACTTTAATTGGACAATAAATAAACTAGTGTTAGTTAAACCAACAATAACGAATGAGCCATTAATTTTTAACGGAGAAGAGCAATCGCCTACCATTCAACTTAGTGATTTTTATACTATAACTGGAAATACTTTCGGCACTGATGCAGGTGAATATGTAGCAATAGTTTCTTTAAACTTTAATACTGAAAATGAAAATGTTACATGGTATGATTTATCAACAAGTCCTATTTCCTTACCTTGGGAAATTTTGAAATATAGTCCAACACTAAATCCTCAAACGGAAAACTACGAATATATTTTAGGGCAAGCATTAAACTCTAAAACTATAAACGAAACTGCCAAAGGAGTAAGTGAGAATATTAATGGAACTTTTACATTTGTTGAGCCAACATATCAGCCTATAATATCCACTACTTCTGTTCAAATAAGTTTTACTCCTGATAATCAAAACTACGCAACTGTAATTTTTTATCTGCAAATATCAGTAAGGCAAATTGGTGTGTATTTCAACTCTAATGGAGGAAGCACAGTAAACACAATCTATGGTAATTATGGGGATATGATTAGTAAGCCCACTGTGCCAAATAAGACAGGATATAATTTTGTGGCATGGTTCTACGATAACGGAATCTTTAATAATGAAGTAATATGGGCAATTCCACTTTTAGAAAATGTTCATTTGTATGCAAAGTGGGAAATTATCGTTTATACAGTTTCTTTTTCCACTTCTTCATTTAACGGCACAGCCTCAGTTGAGTTCCCAAATGATATAGAAATAGAAGCAGGGCATTTCGCTTCTTCTCAAATTAATTATGGTTCAAACTATATCTTCAATTTGAATAACCTGCCATTCACAAAAGATGGTTTTAGGCTGTTCCAATCATCAACAGGTAAGGCAGTAATAGGAGTTCAAATAGATGGGGTAGGCGCAATGTATACTTCCTCTATTGTAGTAACAAGTAACATTATGTTAACATTTGTATTTGCTACTGATGCAAGTGTTGTCACTATTAATTATAATGATGGAAGTGTAAACGGTTTAACACCAGCAGAGCCAGATACATCTTTTATAGGTGAGGGCACAATCTTAACGGTGGCAGATGTTAAAAAAGAATATTATTTCTTATTAGGATATTATCATCAAAACATTAATTGGGCAGTTGCTGGCAGTTATGCTTTATTAACAAGAGAACAATTACAAAGCATAACCGTGGGAACTACCAGTATTACATATTATGCTATTTGGGAGCCAATTTCAATTAATTTTACTTATGAACCAAATATAGGAACAGGCTCGGCTACTGGTGGCGCATCTGGTAAATATGGAACATTAAATTTTGCACTTGCCACTCGCGGAACACTTGCCCGAATCGACTACGCTTTTAATGGTTGGGCAAAAACATCAAGCGGAACATTAACCCATAATGCAGGAGCGCCAATAAATCTTAATGCTACTTTTTTAATAGATAATACTTACGAAATGTCATTATATTCCATAGGTCAAACTGCAATTACAGTTACGCTTTACGCGTTTTGGGAAAGAAATCAAACGTTAATCAACTTTAATTTTACACCGGGTGGCGGAACTCCTCTTAGTATAACGCTGTTGTCGGGCGAAGATGTAACGGATATAACAACAGATATTCGTTTCCAGCCAAATAGTATAAATCATACGGGCTACTCCCATTCAGGCTGGGCAACAACTCAAGGCGGAGCGACATTAACTGGTGCATGGAAAGTGCCTTCGGTTTCACAAACAACTCTATATGCAATTTGGATACCATTTACAACAAATATAGAATTTAACAAACAGGGAGGGTTGGGCGGATCGGACAGCGTGACGGCAACTTATGATTTAGTAATGCCCTTAGCGACTGTGCCAACGCGCTCAGGATATTTATTCCAAGGATATTTTGATGCAGTTTCTGGTGGCACCCAGTATTACACATCTGTAATGGAAAGTGCAAGAAACTGGAATAAAACAGATGCAACTATAATGCTATATGCTCAGTGGATAGCTAAAACTGCAAATGTGTTATTTGATAAACGGAGTGGTTTAGATGGAACCGATAGCGTTATGGCAACTTATGACAGTGCAATGCCACCTGCTACTGCTCCAACGCGCACAGGCTATATTTTTGATGGTTACTTTGATGCAATAACCGGCGGTATAATATATTATAATAGCGATATGACAAGCGCAAGAAATTGGGACAAAGACATTACAGATTCCACCATACTTTACGCAAGGTGGACTGTAAGAAGTTTTTCAATAACTCGTGATTCGCAAGGTGGTAACTTGTCAGGATTAATTACAGTCTATTATGATTCACATTATAACTTAGGTACTCCAATTCGGACAGGCTACACTTTTTATGGGTGGTTTACAGCCACAAGTGACGGAACTCGTTTAACAAATAATAGTGGATCCAGTGTCAGTATTTGGAAGGGAACTAGCGATATAATTGCGTATGCTCAGTGGACAGCACTCACAACGAGTATAACATTGGATATGCGAAGTGGAACCGGAGGAACTAGCAGTGTTGTTGCAACTTATGATTTAAGCATGCCAACTGCTACTGCTCCAACACTCACTGGTTATAACTTTAATGGTTATTTTGATGCAATATCGGGCGGAGTTAAATATTATAATAACAATATGACTAGTGCTAAAACATGGGATAAAACTATCTTAACTACCACTTTATATGCTCAGTGGACAGCGCGCACAACAAGTATATCACTTGATAAGAGAAGCGGAACTGGAGGAACTAGTAGTGTTGTTGCAACTTATGGTTTAGCAATGCCGTCAGCAACTGCTCCATCTCGCTCCTCAAGGTATTCTTTCTTAGGATATTTTAGCGCGTCTTCTGGTGGCACTAAATATTATAATAGCAATATGACTAGTGCTAGAACATGGAATCAAACCAGTTC
>CALNBM010000069.1 GCA_937874195.1 uncultured Clostridia bacterium
TTAAACTACAACTATAATAAATAAATATAGTGGTGCAGAGTTTGATATAGTGTTTTGTTATTATAAGGTGGCAATGACAAAACTTCCGCATTTTTTTAATTTAATATAAAATGTATTTTTTTTAAAAAAATAGTCTTAAAAAATGCTCAACTTTCTGCAAAATTAATTAAACTACAACTATAATAAATAAATATAGTGGTGCAGAGTTTGATATAGTGTTTGTTATAATTAAGGTATTAGGTTAGTTAAAATATATGTATAAACTAATAATCTGCAAGCGATTGATTTTAGTAAGTTGTAAGACGAATGCTTTTTTAGTAATACACAATAAATTGGTTTAAAAATTGAAAATGGTTCCATAATTTAACATTATATAATTGACTTAATAGTCGAATTTTGCTAAACTATCAAAAGTTTATAAGGAGCTAGAGTTAAGAATATGAAGAAAAGAGCGGCACTAGGATATTTTATCACACTTTCTATTTTAATTGTTATAAGCTTTGTTTTTTCATTTGTAAGTATTCCTCTTCCCACAACTAATTACATCTTTAAAGGTTTTTTAAACAGTATTCCTAAAGGTGTTGATTTTGGTGGTGGCGCAGTGGCAATTTACGATGTTGAAAAAGACCATTTTGATGGTAGTAATGCAAAGGCAATGAATTTAACTTTAAGTAAGTTAAGTGAATTATTAAATAAAAACTATAACGAGCCTAGGATATTACAAGTTGGTGATAATCAAATAAAAGTTATTGTTCCTGCCACTAATATAAACTCAAATTATTTGGTGGGCACTATTGAAATTTCAACTGAGGATCTTAGCGAAGTTGATCACACTGGCGACCATGACCACGCAGCACATGCTCAATTAAATGGTAGTCATATAGACAAAGTTTTATATGTTTCAGCTAATGGTAATCCAACTGTTAAGATAGATTTCACAGAAGAGGGTAAAGCTATCTTGCATGAGATGACAGAAGGTTTTTCCAGTTCTGCTGAGGGAACTGTTTATCTTTATGCCGACAAAAATTACGAAAGTCCACTTTTGCAAGTAAATTTATCATCTCCTGTTGAAAACGGATATATTCAACTATCTGGCGGGTCGTTAACAACTCGTGCTAATGCAGAAGAGGTTGTGGGTAAAATTCAAAGTGGCAAATTAGGAATTAATATGGCGCGCGTTGGTGAAGTGGAAACAATAGACCCGATTTTTGCTCCAGCCGTTGTGACATTAATTCAACTATCTTTATTTTTGATTATAATTTTATCATTTATATATCTTTATTTAAGATATAGAGAACTCGGTTTAGTTGCTATCTTATCTCTAAGTGTATTTTTATCACTATCTTTTATAATAATGCCATTCTTTAATTTTATAGTGCTATCTATGGCAACAATAATTGGCGCAATAATGCTATATTTAAGCGTGTTTCTACTTCATGTTTTATTTATCGAAAACATTAGGCGTGATTACGAAAGCGGAAAAAAGTTTGCACCATCATTTAAAAGTGGATATTTAAAAACAATTCCAACACTAATTGACTTTTTTTCGGTAACGCTAATTTTCTCTATATTTGGTTTTGCAATTGCTGGTGGCGTTATAAAAAGCATTTCGTCAATAATTTTGCCGGGTAGTGTGATTGCAGCATTTGTGTTGTTCTTAGTTTTCAGGGGTTTAACAAAATGGTATTTAGTGTTAAACAATTCCAAATACAATAAGGTTAATTTTAATAAGGCAGGTGCTGAAAATGAAGAAATCTAATAGTGCTAAAACATTGCTTCTTGACGATGCATCTAATCGCATATTAAAAACTGAAAATTTCGCCACAAAAATAAAATATTATCTTATTGCGGGTATTGTATTATTTTTAATTTCAACTATCGTTTATAGTTTTTTTGGATTTAATTTATCTAATGAATTAAAAACTCATTCGGTTATTTCTGTTGATTTTAAAGATATGCTTTCTGATAAAGACTATACCGATATAGAAAACGAAGTGGATTCCATTGTTAAAAATAACGGAGATTTTACAGTTTCTTATGAAAGAAGCGGCGAAGTTACAAACACTAAACTAACCATTAAACTTATTAATGAAAAGTATAGTGAAGAGATATTAAACAATAAATTATCACAAATAAAACTTGATATTGAAAACAATTGGGCAAGCATATTAAATTTAGAAGTTAGTGAGCCAACTTTTCACACTCCATATTATGAAATCCTTTCTGCATTGTTAGCGGGATTATTTATTGTTGCTGGTTTATTTGTATTTGTATGGATTAGACATGAGATTATGAGTGCAACAGCAATTTTAATTGCGTCCGTTTATAATGTAGGCGTGTTATTATCGTTATTAATTCTTTTAAGAATTCCATTAACACTTAACTTTCCAAGTTTTTTTGCCTTATCAATATTTATTTCTTCTTTAATATATATTTTAATTAGTGATAATATTAGAAAGCAGGAACTTATTGGTAAGAAAATAACCAACGCAAAAGCAGTTAAAGTAGCAGCATCTTTAATTCTTCCATCACTTCTTCTTCTGCTAGCAATAGTGCTTGTTATTGCTCTTCCACTTATTATTTATTTATTAATCATTGGTTCGACAGTGGCGTTCACTATTATTTTATTAGTTTTATCTATGATTTTTGGTATGTTTGTGGGTTTAATTTTTGCTCCGTCATGCTGGGCATCATTATACAAACGCGAAAATGACAAACGATTGAAATCTAAAATTGAAAAACAAGCGCAAAAAGAACTTACTAATAATGGTAAATCTAAGAAAACTGCTGAAGATGAAGAAAAATTATTAGTTTAATTTTTTTGAAAATTTAAAAAGCAAAATTTTAAATGACGGAATTATTTTAAATTAAATATGTTTTATTGTTAAAAGTAATAATTACAAATATTACTTATAATAGAAATGTTTTTAATAAACCAAAAATAAGTAAATTATCAATACCGCTCATAAATAAAGCACCATATAACTTCTGCCACCACTAAATGTTTTATGCTTAAAGATAAGCTAAAAAAGCGGTAAAACTATCAAATGCATGTGTGTTATGCTCTCTTTAAATAATTTTTTTACATGAAAAAGACATATTAAAACTAATATGTTTTTTTATTGTTTATTTATTGATGCAAGTTGCAAAATAGGTTTTTATGTTTTGTCATACGCTCTCTTTTAGTCTGCTTTTTATCTTAATATATAATTTTTTTTATTGTCCGTTATTTCAAAATTGCTTTCTTTTAATTTAAAATATCCATAAACTAATTTATATCAAAATAAAATTGACAAATTTGCAGTAATTTGTTTAAATAGAAATGAAATGAAACTTATAAAAAAAAGCAGTGCAAAATTAAACGAAATTAAAATTAAAGAATATTCACAAAAATTTAATCTTGACGAAAAAGTTGTTAAGCTTCTTTTTTTGCGTGGGTACTCAAATGAACAAAAAATTGCTGAGTTTTTACGCCCAAACGAACAAAATTTCCACAATCCTTTTCTATTAAAAAACATGAAAGAATTAGTGGAGAAAATTAATTTTCATATAAAAAATAATCATAAAATTGTTATTATTGGCGATTATGACACTGATGGCATAAGCGCTTCCGCAATTATGTATAAACTTTTCGTTGGGCTTGAAAATCAGCCTTTTGTTTTTCTACCGCATAGAATTGCAGACGGGTACGGGTTGTCTATTGAAACTATTGATAAAGTTTACTCACTATATAATCCCGATTTTATAATCACCGTAGACTGCGGTATTTCCGCTAAAATTGAAGTAGATTATGCTAAAAAATTAGGTATTGATATTGCAGTAACCGATCACCACGAAATTCCAGAAATTCTTCCTGATTGCATAGTAGTAAATCCAAAATTAGAAGGGCAAAAATATCCTTTTAAAGAATTATGCGGTGCCGGAGTGGCTTTTAAAGTTGCTGAGGCTGTTTTGGGACTGGAAAAAGCTAAGCGGTTTTTAACAATTGCATCTATTGCGACTGTTGCAGATATTGTTCCACTTGTGGATGAAAACAGGGCAATCGTTTATTTGGGTTTAAAAAATCAAGAACGAGATATGCCAACAGGTATTAAAATTCTATTGCAAAAATTAAAAATAAACACTACTTTAAGTTCCACAGATATTTCTTTTAGGCTTGCTCCTAAACTAAATGCAAGTGGAAGAATGGGTGATGCAATTATTTCTTTTAACTTATATATTTTAGAAAATCGCAAGCAAATTAATGAAAACATTAACATACTTCTTGAAATGAATGAAAAACGCTTGGCAGAAACTAATAGCGTTGTTGAACAAGCACAAGAAATGCTTAAAAACACTAATATTTCTAAAGTGGGCGTTATTGTGCTTTATAACGATAATTGGGAAAGCGGTGTGCTGGGTATTATTTGCTCACGGTTGGTGGAAATATATAACCGCCCAGTATGTGTGTTAACCAAATTAGATGGCGTTTATAAGGGAAGTATCCGCAGTATTCCGTCAATTAATATTTTCCAAGCCTTGTCATCTATCAAACATGTTTTGGTGCAGTATGGCGGCCATAGTCAAGCGGCAGGCGTGACTATCGAAGAAGATAAATTGGAAGAGTTTATTGCAGTTTTTAATGATTACATAACAACCACATATGCCCCACAAGATTTTACATCTTTAGCTTTTTATGACTTTGATTTAACAAAAGAAAATATAACTAAAAAATTCGTGGAAAGCCTAAACAAGTTAGAGCCTTATGGTTTGGAAAACGAAAAGCCATTATTTAAGTTATCGTTTAATGTGGGCAATGTTAGAAGGATGCCCAAACATTTTAATCATATAAAATTGCTTGTAAATAATTTAGAAATTATCGGTTTTAATATGGGAGAATATTATCATAGCCTATCGTCCAATTGCAACAAAAATGTTCTTATTGAATTAAATTTAGAAGAATATAAGGGAAAAACAAAGATTAATGGTTTAATAAAAAGCCTAAGGTTTTCAGAACTAAAAACTCCTATTAAAAGCGATTATATTAATGCAAGTTATCTAATGCAATTAAAGCATATTTTAACGCCTTCATTAAACAATTACGAAATAACCACATTGCAACTAAAACCATTATATGAAAAAATAACCAACGAAACGACTTATCCGTTTGGAAGCTTAGTGATTGCAAATAGTTTTGAGAGTTATGATGATTTTATTAAAAATAATAAAACTATTACAAACTTTTATCTTTATGAGATTAAAGATTATTCGGGTGAAAATGCAGTAATTTTTTCGCCTAATAATCTAATAAACTTTAAAAATTACAATAATATATATTTTCTTGACCCTCCAATTCACATGGACTATATTAATAATATTGCAAATAATAATGCTAGAATATATATTGCAAATAAAAAGTTTGATTTAAAGGTTTTTGAAAAACTATCAATTTCGCGCGAAGTTTTTGCAAAGTATCATGTTGCCATTAAAAATGCTTGCAAAGAAAATCTTGTTGGTGGCGATTTCTATGATTATTATGATAAGTTAAAAAAAATGCATTCAAATTTGGGGCTTAACTTTGTGCAGTTTGTTTTTGTGGTGTTAGTGCTCGAGGAACTACAAATTTTAAATGTCTTTGAAACTCACATAACCATAAATGAATCTGTAACTAGTAAATTACATAAGTCAAAAATCTATAATTTTATAAATTTAATTTCAAAGGATGATTATGATAAATAAATTTATTAAAAAAGTTAAAAAAACTTTTAATGAAAAAGAAGCTAATGCGCTTATTGTTGTGCTTAAATTTTTCGAAGGGTATCAATATAAAAGTAATATTTATAATTTGCAATTTTCACTTGGTGTGGCAAATGGCGTTATTGATAATAAACTAGATATTTGCTCGGTTATTGCTAGTTTATATCTTTCACTCATTAAAGAAAACATAGATTATGTGCCTAATTTAGAGGTGTTAGATAACGAAACTAAAAAACTTGTAAAAAGTTTAATTTCAATAGAAAAATTAAATATTAGCACGCGCGAACAACAGTTAGATAGTATTAAAAAAATGTTTATAGGTGTGGCAAAAGATTTTAGAGCAATTATAATTAAATTGCTAGCAGAAGCAGAAAAATTAAATTTTCTTCATGCTTTAACTTGTGAAGAAGTTGAACAATTAATGAAAGGTTATGCCGAAATTTATTCACCAATATCTTCAATGCTTGGCATGAGCCAAATTAAAAATAAACTTGAGAACGCCACTTTTAAATATTTTAAGCCAAAATTATACATGGATTTATCCAAAGTCCTTAATGAATATTTTGAAGATAGAAATAAAAATATTGAAAAGGTTATTAAAAAATTAAAAAATGAACTTGAATTTGTTGCTCCTGATTGTGATGTTTACGGGCGTCAAAAGCAATTAGCAAGTATCGCAAAGAAACTACAAAACAAAAATATGTCAATTGATAATATTCTGGAACTGTATGGACCAGAAAGAGATTCTAAAAAAATCGAAAACCTTAAATTTTCGGAATTAAGTTTAACGCATATTGTTGATATTTTAGCAGTGCGCGTTATCGTAAACACTGTTGATGAATGTTATGCAGCACTTGGCAAAATAAACTCTGTTTTCAAACCTCTTGGCGACTGTAAAGACTATATAACTCATCCAAAAGAAAATGGTTATCAATCACTTCACACAGTTGTCCTTTTAGAAAATGGTGACCCCTTAGAAATTCAAATTCGAACTAAACACATGCACAACTATGCTGAATATGGTTTTGCAGCGCACTGGGCGTATAAGGGTGGAAAAAAAGTTGACAAAAACGATGTTAAAATTAATTATATCCGCTCAATTATGGAACTTCATAAAGAAAAATCATCGGACAAACTTCTTGATATTTTAAAAACAGATGTCTATAACGGCAGAATTTTTGCACAAACTCCAATTGGCAAAATATTAGAGTTTCCTGATGGTGCCACACCTATTGACTTTGCTTATGCCATTCATTCCAAAGTGGGAGATTCTTGCGTAGGAGTAAAGATAAATGGAAAAATGATGCCACTTTCCACACAATTAAATAATGGCGATATTGTGGAAATACTAACTAGTGTTACTTCAAAAGGACCATCGAGAGATTGGTTAAAAATATGTAAGACTGCTTCTGCTAGAAGTAAGATAAACTCGTTTTTCAAAAAAACCATGAAAGAAAATAATATCAAGAAAGGTAAAGCAATTTTAGAAGCGCAAGCTAAATCTAAAAACGTAACACTTTCCAAGCTTTTAAAAGGTAATATATTAGCTGATATCATGGACAAATATAATTTTTCTTGTGAAGAAGATTTATATGCGTCAGTAGGTCATGGGGGAGTAACAAGTACTCAAATTTTAAATAAAGCAATAATGTTATATAATGCTGAAATGAAAGGAGCGGAACTTACCAACATTAGCGATATATCTAAAAAAACTAAGTATGATGGGCAAGTGCTAGTCAGGGGATATAGTGATATGTTGACTAAGTTTGCAAAGTGTTGTAATCCAATTCCGGGCGACGAGATAATAGGATATGTTTCAAGAGGTAAAGGAATTACAATTCATAAAAATGATTGTGAGCTACTTAAATATAGCGAATTTGACCGCTTAATTGAAGCCAGTTGGAATACGGAAGACACAAGCCAGTTTTTAGCTCTGTTAAAACTATTAGCAGAAAGCAAGAGCGATACAGTTTCAAAAATATCCAAAAAATTAAATGATAGTAAAATTGGATTAGTGGGAATTAGTTCCAGAAGTGTTGATAATGGGCAGTTAGGAGTGGACATTCAAGTTTTAGTTGCTAATAAAACCGAATTAAATGATGTTATTAATAAATTAAAAGCCTTGCCTTTTGTTTATGAAGTTGTAAGGAACGCATAATGGAAATAGTATCACAAAACGAAAATTTAGTTACCGAATTTTTACTCATTGTAAAACTTTTTTTCACAGACAAAGAAATAGAAAAAAGTGATATGAAAATATCACACAGTTATTTATTAAATGAAAGTCAAATTATATCCAAAATAGTTTTTAATAACAATAAGTTTGCTATAAGAACAACAAAAATAGATAGTAACACAGATATTGCAAAAACTATTAAACATAATGGTAGAATTTTGCTTTATAACGAACTATCAAAATTAACAAAAAAAAGTTTTCCATGGGGCTCACTCACAGGTATTCGTCCCACAAAACTTTATTATGAACTGCTTGAAATGAAAGATGAAAACTATGCTTTAAGGTCACTAATAAAAAACTATAAAGTTTCTAAAAAGCGCGCGGAACTATTAAAGGAAATTATTTATAATCAAAAGCCCTATATTGAAAAATATAAGAAAACTGATTTTTCACGCGGTTCTATAAATGCAGTTGATAATTATGCAACACTGCCTTTTCATGAGCAAAAACGAAAAATCAAAAATAGCTTAGAAGTTGTTTATCCTATAAGAAACATTGAGGACAAGTCGTTAGAAATGGGCGGAAATATTGATTTATATATTAATATTCCATTTTGTACAACAAAGTGTTATTACTGTTCTTTTATATCTCAACCGCTTGATAAGTGTGGGGGACTAGTTGAACCATATCTTAAAGCATTAAGAAAAGAAATTAATGCTACAATTGAGTTTATTAAACATAAAAACTATAAAATAAAAAACATATATGTTGGTGGCGGAACACCCACTGCAATTAGTGCCGAGGAATTAAACGATGTTTTAAAAGTTATTCCTTGTGAAAGCGGTGAATTCACAGTTGAGTGTGGAAGACCAGACACCATAACAAAAGAAAAATTAGATGTTTTGAAAAAATATAATGTGAATAGAATTAGTATAAATCCACAAACCTTCAATGATGAAACATTGAAAAAAATTGGCAGAAACCATACCAGCGAAGATGTTATAAATGCTATAAACTTAGCACGCAATTATTCTTTTAAAATTAATATGGATTTAATTGCAGGACTTGCAGATGAGAAGATTGAAGATTTTAAAAACTCGTTGAAAAAAACAATTAGCCTGCAACCAGAAAACATAACTGTTCACACTCTATCGATAAAAAAATCTTCTCAGTTAAAAAATGAAGGCGGTGCGGTTTCCAAATTGGAAGAAGTTGAGAAAATGGTGAATTATTCTATTGATATACTCCGCAATCATGACTATAAACCTTATTATTTATATCGGCAAAAAAACACACTTGGCAATTTTGAAAATATTGGTTATTTTAAAAGTGATTATGTTTGCAAATTCAATATAAACAGCATGGAAGAGTGTTCATCTGTTATCGCGTGTGGTGCAAATGCCATATCAAAAAGAGTTTATAAAACAACTTACAAAATAGAAAGATATGCAAATATGAGAGATATTAAAGAATATATTTCACGCATTGAAGAAATTATTGTTAAAAAACATAAATTATTTGATTAAATATATTTACTTTTAAAGAGTGACTGTGTTATACTTGATAAATGCTTATTTCTAGGGGTTTCGTTTTCTCTAACGGACTTCTTGGGGTATAGCGAATTAAATATTAATTAGGAGAAAACATGATTAAAAAAGAGAAAAAACAAGAAATTATTACTAATTTTGCTAGAAAAGAAGGCGATACCGGTAGTCCAGAAGTTCAAGTTGCTATTCTTTCAACTAGAATTGCCGAACTAACTGAGCACTTAAAAAGTAATAAAAAAGATGCACATTCAAGAAGAGGTTTAATTAAATTAGTTAGCAGAAGAAAGAAATTGATTAATTATTTAGCTAAAACTAATCTAGAAGCAGCAAGGGCTTTAAAAGAAAAACTAAACATTAGATAATAAAAAGCCTAATTACTGCTTTAGATATCATTATATCGAATTGCAGTAAAATTAAAAAAAATTTAGGTTTGAAGCGGTTATACTTTGATTAAAATATCACAAGTTAGCACAAACTTCAATTAAAACTAAAGGCTGGTTTTATTAATTTCCAGCCTTTTAATTTGAAAATGGTATAATTTAAAAGGATAAAAGATGATAGAAAGAAAAACATTCGAAACAGAAATCGGGGGGAAAAAAGTTAGTGTTGAACTAGGCAAATATGCATTTCAAACTAACGGACATTGCATTGTAACTTGTGGTGAAACTATGGTTATGGTGAATGTTACCATGAGTGAAGAACCAAGAGAAGGGCAAGGTTTTTTCCCACTAAGTGTGGATTATGAAGAAAAATTATATGCAGTTGGTAAAATTCCAGGTGGATTTAAAAGAAGAGAAGGCAGACCCTCCGATCAAGCAATTCTAACAAGTAGATTAATAGATAGACCACTTCGTCCGCTTTTTCCAGACGGACTTTTTAATGATGTGACAATTATTGCAACTCCACTTAGCATAGACCATGATATTTCACCAGAACCTCTAGCAATGTTTGGAAGTTCCATTGCTTTAACTGTAAGTGATATTCCTTTCAATGGACCAACAGGTAGTGTGGAAGTGGCGCTAGTGGACGGAAAATATTATGCTAACCCAACCACAGAGATTAAAAATAATAGTTCCATAGATTTAAAAGTTTCGGGAACAAAAGACGCTATTTTAATGGTGGAAGCAGGTTCAAACGAAGTTAGCGAAGAAGAAATATTGCAAGGTATTTTATTTGCACACACAGAGATTAAAAAGCAAGTTAAATTTCAAGAAGATATTGCAAAAGAGTTAAAAGTAAAGAAAAACGAAAATTTAGATTTATACACAATTCCGGAAAAACTTACAAAAGATGTTAGAGAATTTGCTTATCCAATTATGGAAAAAGTTATGACAAACTTTAAACGGTCCGACCGTGATACAGCAGAAAGTATTGCAGAAAAGCAAGTGTTAGAATATTTCAGCGAAAAATACGCTGAAAGTACTCGTGAAATTCTAGATGTATTAAATAGCATAAAAAAAGAAATAATGCGTAGTAAAATTCTTAATGATGGTATTCGACCAGATGGCAGAAAAGTTGATGAAATACGCCCAATCTGGTGTGAAGTTGGATTACTCCCACGAGTTCACGGTAGCGGAGTTTTCACTCGTGGCGAAACTCAAGCATTAACCACGCTAACACTTGGTAGTTTTAGAGATATGCAAATGTTAGATGGTATTGACGAAGAAGATGAAAAACGCTATATGCATCACTATAATTTTCCAAGTTATTCCACAGGCGAAGCAAAGCCTCCAAGAAGTACAGGAAGGCGAGAAATAGGGCACGGTGCACTAGCTGAAAGAGCACTTCTTCCAGTGTTACCAAGCGAAGAAGATTTTCCTTATGCAATTCGCACAGTTAGTGAAGTGTTAAGTTCTAATGGTTCCACTAGTCAAGCGAGTGTGTGTGG
>CALNBM010000070.1 GCA_937874195.1 uncultured Clostridia bacterium
ATTACTGCCTTAACGGTAATAGTTTTACCAATCATGTTTTCAACTTCTTCATTCACTTCTAAAACACCACCCGGACTAATACTAGCGTATTCTTCACCTTCGACCAATGAATACCTGACATTACGCATAGTTGCATTAACAGGAAGTATTGTATGAAATAATTGAACTCTACTATTTGGCAATATATTAGTAGTGCCCGGATTTGCTATTTCAAGGCTTGTAGGAAGAGTATGCTCAATTTTAAAAGTTTTAGTATTACTTTTCACATCTTTTGCCTTAGCCACCACATCTATTTCATCGCCAATTCGTGCATTACTGTTAATAGTAAGTATGCCATCAGCAGAAATTACAGCATTATCTGCACCCTTGGTAATTTCATAAGTAATTGTAAGATTTTGATCTTTATTAGATATAATTTGGGTAGATAATTGAATTGTATCTCCGCACTCAACATTTGTATCACTATCAGCAGTTAAAACAAGCTTTAAATCATTGCCACATCCAACTAATAAAAATGCAACGAACATTAGCATTATTGGAAGCATTCTTTGGTTTAAAAACTTTTTCATCCTTTCTCCTTTAATTATTAATATACCTTTTGAATATATTTATAACAAATATAATATAACAAAAATAAGTTTTTATAACAAGTAAATAAAGCACACTTACATTTAACCCGCTAAATATAATTTTGCTTATTCTCTAAAACTGGCAATGGCTAATCTTCCTTGTTTGGTAGCAATACTTAATATTAGTGCATTAGTTTGATTTTAAAAAAAAGTGAACACATTTGTGTTCATTTTTATGAAAACTAGTTTGAATTATCTGGTCATCTCTCCGTCATGATTAATCATTTGCATTGATTTTAATTGCTCTTTGTCTACCATTATAACTTTACCGCAACAAGGATTAAATTTTTCATTAGCATAGACAAGCCAAATTACATTTGTTCCTTTTAAATCTTCTTTGGGCATTGTACCCGGTTGGGGAATTCCGTCGGTAAATACAATTTTATTTACTTCTCTTCTTTTAGAGAATGAACGAACCGCCAAATCCCAATCTTCTGACCCTGCGGAATATCCACGGGATTCTATTGGTATAGAAAACTTATCTATATCTTTATTTGCTTTAATTTCTCTCATTCCCCAAAATTTTTTATTGAAACACCCAACACTAAGTTTGGATTCTTTTAGCAGTGGTTTTAATTGCCTTAAAAAATTTTTTACCATTTCAATAGACACTGAGCCTGAAACATCTATCATAACTTCAGTTAATGCTTCATCTTCTATATCATTTTCTTCAAGACGAAAAGCAAAATTATTTTCTGCAAAGCTTTTTCTTTGCGACCAAATAGTTTCAGTTTTTTCAACTTCTCGTCTTAAAAGCAATTTCCAATCAAGAATTGGTTTTGCTTCACCAACATTTCCAAATTTAACTTTTTCACCACTTAGTTTTAATCCTTCATTTTTCAAACGCTCGAAGTTTTCTTTTGCACAATTTTTTCGCTCTTTTCGATTTTCTTCAAATTCGCTTTTTTCATCAATAGATTTTTGCTGTATTTTTTTTACTTTTATATTTTGTTGTTTATCATTTATTTTTTTATTTTTTAATGCTTCTTCCCAAAGAGAATGATCATCAGTTATTTCTTGTTCATTATTTTGTCCTTGTTTAGTTCCGCTTTGTATGTCACTTTGACTTTGTTCTTTATTCTTTTTTTCTTTAAGCAAAATTTTATAAAATTCCTCAGCAGAATAATTTAATGCATCAGTCCTATTTACATAACCTTTTTTTATTGTAAAACCATCTCTTTCCAGGTTGGCATTTATAATTGCATCAGTTGCTTCATTCCATACCTGAAAATTTTTTTTCTCACCTTTCAATGATTCAAGTCGATACATGTGCTCAAATTTAATATGCATTAATTCGTGCGCAATTAAAAACAAGCGATCATCATCACTTAAACTTGCAAGATGTTCGGGGTCAAAATATATTTTTTTGCCATCTGTTGCTGCGGTACGATATTTTAAATCAGTTTTATATTCAATTTCAGTGTTTGCAATTTCTTTACCAAACCTTGGATATCTTATCATCATCAATCGTTTAGTATCGTAGATTAATGCTTGATTAGGTTTCATACAAATCTCCTTTTAAAAGTCTTGTTACAAAGGTATCAAAAGAATTATGCCACAACACAAAAATGGAATAAGTCATTAGAAATCTTTTTAAGAGTATGCTTGCTTTCTGCTGTAAAAACTATAATGCAATTTTTTGGTAAGTTATATCCTTGAAATTCCCGGTCTTTAACCAGCCCTACAAACACATTTTGTTTTTCAACTGAAATTTTATCTATTCCGCTAATAACTAAATGTACAGTTTTGTTATTTTTAGCCTTAGCTTCCAGTTCGTCTTTTTGATTTTTTGATATAAAAATCTTGTTTTCAACTTCTGCTTTTATAACAAGTGTGTTTTCTAACTTTTTATATTCGTCATTTAAAACCACAACCGCTGTTGCGGGGCATCCTGTTTGTAGTTTTATTAAATCTTTGTTCATATAGTTCCCTCTCTTTCACTTTCCCTAGACATTGTTTGAAGTTCAACTATTTGTTCCATTCGTTTTTCATTGTGACCTGCCCAATACATATCGTAAACCGATAAGTACTCAGGATCGCAGTGCTTTTTAATAAAATCCCGTACTGGGCCGACTTGCTTTTCATCTGCAGAAAGTAATCCCGCCATTGTTGCAAATTTTTCATTTATATCCCTTGGAAAATCTGCTTGCGAATATTTTTTTTCCACAACTTCTTCAACAGAAAGCGTTGGATTGTTGTAAAAATCAAAAAATTCATTTGACCATTCTTCTCTTAATTTTGAGTCAATGGAAATTTGGAGTAAGTTTGATACATCTTTCCCAACATATTCTCCATTTTTTAAATTATTTTCAAAAGAATAAAGCATATTTGAAATTGATGTCCAGCCACGGGGATCATTTGTTCTGCCTTTACAACCATTTTTATCAAGATGAGATTCTCCAACTTCTGGTTCTTCGTAAAAATATCCTATTTTTTTTATTTCATCGCTCTTTCTGTTTTGTTGATAATTTGAGAAGATATATCCAATAACAGAAGGGTGAATTTTATTTGGAATAGCATATTCATATATCCATTCGCCAACCTTGGGCTCCATATCTAAAATATGATCAAATCTCTTTTCAAGTGGCTCTGCCAAATCTTCTGCAACACCAGAATATTTCTTTTGGTTTCCTGTTGCAACAACAACTGTGTTTGCTGGAAGTTTTAATCCTTTGCCTGTTTCAACAATTTTGTTTAGAACGAGAGTATAAACGAGCGATTGAACCGCAGGTTTAACATTTAATAATTCGTCAAGTAAAATTACAACTTTATCATCACTTTTTTTACTTCTTTCATATATAGTGTTAGAATTTCATAAAGATTTTGTATGTTTTCATTTACAAGTTCTCTTTCTTCTTTAGTTGCACAAGCAAGTATCGCATGTTTTGCAAAATCTGGTGGGATTGATTGACCAGTTTGTAAGTTCATTGAACCAACAACTTTTTCCGGGAACATATTATTTGTTAGTTTTATGTAAATTAAATCAGGATATAAGGTCTTAATTCTTTCTGTTTTACCAATTCCACTTGGTCCTCTTAAAAGAACAGATTGACCGGCGTCTATCCAACTTTTAATTATTTCCGTATCTGTCATTTTTCGTCTTTGGTATTCAGGAGTTTTATCTGGATTCATTCTTTCTAGTTTTGTTAGTCTTCTAGTTTCTATGTTTTCTATTATTTCATCTTTCACACTTGCTGTTTCATCTTCCACTTTTTCTATTTCTATATTAAAAACTTGAGCTAAAAACTCATTATTTAGATATTTTCTAATAGAACAGTCTTTCCAAAGAGATGTCTTTCCATCTTTACTAAAAGGGATACCACTAATAACGCAATCTTCGGTTTGAACATCTATATACCCTGCTTTTCCACTTCCGTTAGGATTAATTTCTTTGGGCAAATCGTTCCAATTTTTTATTTTCCATGTGATTGGCTCAATTTTACACCATTTGTATGTTCCATTTTCTGGTGCTTTTGTCCCATCAGAATATTTACTATTACCATCAAAATTATTTAATGTTTTAACTCGGGCATATCTGGAACCATTATATTCAAATTCTTCGTTTTGAACAAAAGTGCCATCATTGTTTTGATAACCGTTCCAGGTTTTACCAGTTGGTTTGATTGTATGTGAATTAAAATCGGACTCTAATATAAAATTCAATTTTTCTCCAACATATGTCTTTGGAAGTTCACCTAAAGTTAATGTGTATAGTTCATCCTTCATAAATTTAGTATTTTGTAACTCGATTTTAGAAAAATCTCGAGACTCTCTTATTGCAGAGATATAAGATGAGATATTGAGATGTAATGATGGACGAACACCTATCTCCTTACAGTTAGAATGAACATTACTGATAAGACTATAAGCGTTCATAAAAGCGTTCACAACTTTCACAGAATCATCAAAATGGGCGGAGCGGAGGAAGTACAAAGTAGAATTTTTAGTTCCATGTTTATTTTTAAATAACGGTGCACCATTCATAACAGCATAATCTGTTACAAAAGAAAAATTTTCGGAAATTAATTTATCGTTTACGTCTTCTAATGTATTGAAAAAAATTTTATCTTTAGTCATGTAAACATATCCTTCCAAATCTTTAGTTAATAATCTTTCTGTTTCAATCATGTTCTCAAACAATACTGCCATATTTCCACCTGCCTTTTAATTAGTTTATTATATCAAATTTTTTTGATTATTACAATACTATAAAACTAGTAAAAATATTATTTTACATTAAAATATTTTTTTAATTGTGAATGGCTGTGCAGATTTTAAAATTTAACAAATAGCATCATTTTGTAAACTGTCTGTTAAACTTTTAATTTAAATAAATTGAATTTAAAGACTTTTATATTCGTTAGGGTGATAATTTTTTATTTTTTATTTTTTCTAAATTATTATTTTATATTCAATTTCAGTGTTTGCAATTTCCCTACCAAACCTTGGATATCTTATCATTATCAATCGTTTAGTATCGTAGATTAATGCTTGATTAGGCTTCTTACAAATTCTTCTTTTAAAAGTCTTGTTTCAAAGGTATCAAAAAAATTATGCCACAACACTAAAAAGGAATAAATCATTAGAAAATTTTTAGGCATAACAAAAAACATAAGATATAGAATCTGTCAATAATCTTATTTAAAAGGTTACTTTCCTAAAATGTTTAACTAGCCAAATGCTCGTTAATTAAATCCCACATTGCTGACGCACTGTTGAAATTTTCATTTTTTAAATCCGCAGAATTAATCGAAATGTCAAAAGCATCATTAATTTCGGCAACAATTGAAATAATGTCAAAACTGTCCAACACACCGCTATCAATAAGCTTTTTTTCTTTATTGAAATCAATGTCGGGGCGTACATCTGTTAAAATATTAAATAATTTTTCCATAGAATTTATCCTTTTGTATTTATTCTTTAATAAAAATCCAAGAGCATTTATTACTCATTGTAAAGCCAAATTTTTGGTGAAACTTATGTGCATTTGTATTTGTTTCAACAACCCACATGTATTTTTTCTTGGATTGTTTTTCATTAGCTAACCACAAAAATAATTCTTCCAAAATCGTTCCATATCCAAAGCCTCTTTGTGTGTTTGCTATGCAAACTCTATCCAAATAAGCAAATCTTTCATTTATATCTAAGTTGACTTTTCCCACGATTACACCATTTTTTTCAAGCACATAAATTATTCCTTTTGCTTGTTCATCAATAAGCCCTGCAATTGGATCAAAAGCCTTGTTCTCTAGTTCCTTAATAGCATCCATATCGCTTTCATTGCTTTCTCTTAAAACCAATCCAAGTTCTTTTGCTAACTCATAAGGATTTTTTTTCACAAAATATTCTTTTGTTTGCTCCATAATAAATGCACGACTATAAAGTTTATAACCTTTGGGCGGTTTTAAATATTGACCCTTGTCAACACCTACAAAATTTGTGACAAACGGTTTTTCTGCATCACTAAATCTTATATAATTATAATTACTCATTTTACCATTCCTTTTAGTTTACACATATCAATTTTTCCGTTGAATAATCTTGGTAGTTTATCCAATTGAATAAAGACTCTTGGAACACTATAATTAGGTAACTTTTGGCGTAATTCAATTGATATATCTCTTATTGACGACTCACCTGTGTAAAATAAGCAAATTTGTTCTTTATCATCATTATAAACACAGGCACATTCGCCTGAATTATTACATGTGGACGCAATATGTTCTATCTCTCCAAGTTCTATTCTGTGTCCCATATGTTTAATACAATTATCAATTCTGCCTTTAAATATATATTCACCATATTCATTAATAACTGCAAGGTCGCCCGTTCTAAACATTATATCTTCATAATCACTATGTAATGGATTTTGAACAAATTTTTCTTTTGTTTTCTCAATATCATTATAATATTGCATTGCCATCGCTGTGCTTGATACATACATTTCATCATTATGTAATATTACTCTGCGATTTTTAACAACTTTGCCTAGCGGAACTCCACTTAAATAATCACGGTCAACATCTATCTTATGATAAATCAAACTATCCGGCAACTCAGTTAATCCGTAAGAATTAAAAAAGTTCACGCTTGGCAGATTATTTAACAAATACTTCAAGGTTTTTAATTTTATTGGTTCACCCATAAATATTAATGTTTTCAAAAACATTGGTTTCTCTTTTTCAAATGCATTAAAGTTATGTATGATACTAAAAACAGATGTTGTCCATTGTATAAAATTTATTTTCTTTTCGTTGATATATGGAACAAGGTTAGCAACAGTTGTAAAAAATTGTTTTGGGATAATTACGAGTTTACAGCCACAAAAAACTGGTAAGTAAACATCTCTACGGTGTGCAGAATAATAAAAAGGTGATTGTCCGCCAATAATAGTATTTTTATCGATATTATAAGTATCAACCATAGAACTTAATAACTCCATTACGGAACGCCCATTTGTAACGACACCTTTTGGCACGCCTGTTGAACCTGATGTTAAAATTATCATTTGTGGATCGATATCAATGATATTTTTTCGCAAATCTGTTAGCAATTCTTCATTTATTTCCTTGCATTTATCTGCATATATGATTTGTAATCCACAATTTGTAATTTTATTTATCGATGCTTCCTCGCTATCATTCACAATTATAAGTTTTGGCTGAATTGATTGGATTATAGATTGTACTTTTTCTATCGGTGTGTCATCGCCAACAGGAAGATAAAAATTTCCAGAATATACAACTCCAAAGAATAATGATGGAGTGTTTATTGCTCTGGTTGACCACACTAAAATAGGCGAATTTATAGTTTTACTTTTAGCGATTTCCGTGGCAACTTTCTTTGCCAAATTTTGGACTTGTTTAAAAGATATTGCATCACTTTCTTTTTCATATGCAATATCATCTGCCCATTTTTCAGCAGCATTGTCCAATAAATCAATAATAGTTTTTGGATAGTTAATCATTAGTACTCCTTAATTTTGTTTTAAAAGTTTTCATAATCCGCAATAAGCTCATCTGCATTTGCTAATAAAAATTCATTTTTATCAACGCCGTTTATTAATACTTGTTCAAAAAATATTGCTAACTTTTCAGTGAATAATCGTGAACCATTTTTGGTCATGTGCGTACTATCATAAAATAATTGGTCTGATCCATCTTCAGGTTGTCTATTAAAAAATTCGCGTTTTATTAAAGAAAAGTCTATATATGTACATTCGTTTTCCTCAGCAAGTGCATTTAAAAAATTATTTAATCGTTGTCTTGCAGGAATATTTTTATTTAGATAGTATGCTTTAACCGGACTGAAAAGTATTATTTGTGAACCTTTTGAATTAACAAAATCAATGCTCCTTTTTATTGCATTTAGTTGCAGGTTATTAACGTTGCTTTCAATAAAATCATAATAATATGATTGGAGTTGTTCAAGAGTGCAGGGCTCTTGCGAAGCTATATAATCCTGCTCTACAAGTCCATAATCATTTAAAATGCTCATGATTCGTTGATCATTACGCAAATCTTTTTTTATAGAGATATTATTCTTAACATAATCATAGTCAAAAATTTTTTTAATATATTTTGTCCACGGAAATGCGTCTGAAAATGCTTTTTTCTTGTCTGTCGTGCTCATTATTGTTTTCAACAATTCAGGGTTTATGTCCTCACTTATCTCTGTATCAATATAATTTCTATCAAAATAATTGGAATCATATAATCTGGATGCGTCGACTTCAAAAAAAATATATTTTGGATTATGATATTTAAAAATTGCTTTAACATAAAATTCAGATTCAACTGATGTCATTGAGCTACGAGCAGTGTTATACCAATGATAATCTGTTGTTTCACTTAATAATTTAGTGTCAATAAGTGTAAGCCCAGCAGAAGCACCAAAAACAGCAACATCAATATCGCCATTTATTTCCTTTGCCTTCATCATGATATAATGTAATTCGTTATTATATGGTGGGATAACCAAGTAATTCAAAAGTTTTGAACCATATATAAAGGTGGCAAATGAAATTATCAACATAAACAATGCAGTAAAGATATTTGAAATGGTTTTTATTTTAAATATCTTTTTCTTTGTATCTTTTATTGAATCGATATAATCATCTTTTATATTTATTATCAAATTTTTAATATTGCTCATAGAAAAACACTATCTCCTTTCCTCCTTCCCATTCAACACAGAGAACTATCATAAACAAAACAAATATATAAATTCCAAGACGAAGTAAAGCACTTTTTTTAGTTATATATTCACGAATTTTGATACCCCGTTCTTGCATTAAAGAAACAATAAATAAACAAGCACAAGAAATTATTAATGTTCTTGCTTGAAACAAAGTAATACCTGCGCGCAAAAACCAAGTTGATGTCCATTTGTTATTAACCCATAATATTTGAATACATGCCCTTATAAAATCTTTGCCACCACTAACATCAAATAATTTAATAAACCATTGAAAGGAAACAGAAATATTAGGCGCCGCAATAATAAAACGACCGAACAATATTATAACAAATGTTGCTAACACCGCTAAAACATATATAAATTTATTTTTCTTAGTAAGATTTGGATGTTTTTTGCCCGATTTTCGAAGTGGGTCTTGCATAAAAATTCCAGCAGAAACAAAGATGCCCATATATAGTCCATAAAAAACATACTTTAATTCTATTCCATGCCACATGCCAACTAAAAAGAAAACGAAAAACATAACAAAACAAGTAGGCATTATTTTGCCAAAGTTATTATTCCAACGCTTACGAAATGTCTTGTTAATTTTATTAAAGCGTTTAGAGAGTGAGATTGGATAGAAAACATAATCCCTCATCCATGCTCCAAGAGTGATATGCCACCGACGCCAAAAATCTCCTACTCCAGTGGCAAAAAATGGTCTGCGGAAATTTTCTGTCATATCAATTCCAAATAACTGTGCAGCACCGCGAGTAATATCAATTCCCCCAGAAAAACTTGTATACACATATAATGAAAAAGCAATCATAGCTATAATTATGTCAATCCCACCGAGCATTCCTTGTCCAGTTAAAGAATTAAAAACAACCATGCAAGGAACAGAAATGCAAATCATTTTAAATGCGCCCCAAATCATTAAAATAACACCATCTCTTATATGGCTGTATTTCAACTTATTTCCTTGAATTAATTGAGGTTGCAATTGTTCAAAACGGCTAATTGGACCTTGTATGAGTTGTGGGAAAAACGATGTAAATAGCGCAAGTTTAAATATGTTTTTTTCTGCTTGAACCTTACCATAAAAACAGTCAATCAAATATCCCGACACTTGAAAGGTATAATAAGATATTCCTAGTGGTATAAGTAGTTTTAGCCCAAGTAAGCCAATGCCACTTAAAAAAGGATCAATAATAAAAGATAAAAGCATGTAATATTTAAAAAAAACTAGTATCCCAAAATTAAAAATTAAACATAAAGTTAGTAGCCATCTTTTTTGGATTTTAAATTTTTGCTGATACTTTTTTTTATTCTCATTAAGCCATTCTTCGCTTTTTTCAAGAAAAATATCTTTCTGATTTTGATTTATATAATCAAAACTGCAAGCCGATAAATATACTGTTATAGTAGTAATAATAAGGAATATTGACAATCTCCAATCGTATTGAAAATAAAAATAATAACTTGCAACAAGTAAAACAGTCCAGCGATATCTCTTAGGAAACAAATAATATATTATACAAACTATCGTCAAAAACAATGCAAATGTTAATGATAAAAAACTCATTTTTACCTCAAAATAAAACAATAATATAAATTATACTTTAATTTATATTAGTTAAATGTTAACCTATTTTTTAAAAAACCTATAATCAACTTAAGCATTAATATGTTATCATAAAATTGATGACTTGGCAAGCACAAGCGCGATTATTAGAAAATTATGAAAAAATTTGTCGTAAACTGAGAATCTATCCAGTCTGCAATAAAATTATATAACATATATTTTCATATTGTGCTATACAATTTGTGTCATCCGGCTTTTATTCTATAAAAAACGAATAATCTTCTTTACCATAACACAAGGAACGATTTTAAGTGCTTAATTCTTTAATTTTTTTTTATATGTGTAAATTAATGGATTAAAATTTAAATTATTCAAGCCTCCTAGTATTATGTTTAGATTAATTTTATGTTTTAAAAAAAAGGACCGTATAGTTTTGATAATTTTTTTTTAGAAAAAAGGTTGACAATTAAACAGTGTTAAATTATACTAACAAAAAAGATTAAAGTAATAAATAATATATTTGCAAAAGATAAAATGACTTAATCTTATGCATAAATGCATCTAAAATTATTTTAAATCAAGACAAACAAAAATACCACTTAAACACTTCAACTTTCTAACCGTTATTATTAAAAATAATAACCGTGACACGCAGTTTTCCTATACCACTTAATATTAATACCTTCGCTTTCTAACCGTCATTTTCAAAACATAAAACCTTCATTATTATTTAACCTTTGTTTATCATAAAAAAATAATCTGACAGTTCAACAAATAAAAAAAAATTATTAATATTTAAATAGTTTTTTGCTAAGTATTAGTTGTACGCAGTTTTCCCTTCGTAGTTAAAATATTCTCAAACTATTTATAAAAACAACTCCATGCTGATGTGGCTCAGTCGGTAGAGCGTCGCCTTGGTAAGGAGAACAAAGCAAAAACAATTTAAATATGCTAATGTGGCGCAGTCGGTAGCGCACGTGCTTGGTAAGGAGTTGCGAGCCGTAAAAACGCACAATAAAATTTAATAAAATTAGGGAGAAATCCCTTATGCTGATGTAGCTCAGTTGGTAGAGCACTACCTTGGTAAGGTAGAGGTCACGGGTTCAAGCCCCGTCATTAGCTCCATTGAAAAGCCCGTAAATACGGGCTTTTTTCGTACTCAACATCCTCACTTTTTTAACCAAAATAAAATTGGTCGTAGAAATGGGGACAGTAAAATTTTAAATTTTACCTTAAAAAAAGAGTTTCAAGTCAAAATCTTAAAACTCTTCATTTTCTATCTAAATCTACCTAAAACTGTGTAATTGGGGACAATTGGGGACAGTACATATTTTAGTTAATTTATTTACTGAATGGTTTTAAAAGTGTCATAATAAAATTATACTCTTCTTTCTCGTTTTCTTAGTTTTTCTAATTTAAAGATACCTTCAGAATATTTATAACCAGCATCATACTCACTACCTATTTCAAAATCTCCTAAAACATTTTCATTTTTATAATTTCTTTTTGACTTTTCAGAATATACACCTATTACTAAATTTAGTTTTGCATTTATCTTTTCGAATAGAGATTTTTCTAAATATAAATAAGTATATTCTTTGACAAAAGGCGATTGGAATGCCACCAATTCGTCATTTTGATTTCTGTATGTGCCATCGTAATTATATTTTATTTCTAAAATATCAGTTATAGTTTTTGATAATAGATAATAATGCCATTGATCCTCTCCATTAAATCTACTAAAATTATATTCACTTTCAACTTTACACTCTTTCCACATAGGTTTGAAATCCATTTTGTTGATTTCTTCTTGATAATACAATTCGTCTTCTGCTTTTAATAACTCTTCTAAACAAAAATTGTATTCATAATGTGTTTGACCTTGGGTTAAGTGATAAATATCATCATCTAAAAAGTCTTTTGCCTCTTTTCTACTTTGATTAAGAACTAAATTATATCTGAAATAACAATCTTTTTCATTATTAAATTTATCAAATTTAGCAGAAATGTGAATTGGTAAAAATTCTTTATTATTAAATTTAAGATTAGAGAAATTGTTGATTAAATTTAAATTATCATAGTTTGTAATAAAATTATCTACTGACCAATCAATATCTAATTTTTTAACAATGTTTTCAAATATGTCATAGAAATCATATACTTGTTTTGGATTAGCTAAAACCTGTATTGGATCAATATCTATAGATATCATTTCGTGATAATTTCTCCAACTATTATCTTTAGTATCTAAATTATATAAACACTCACCTAAAAATTGAAAAAAAGCTATCCATTCATATTTTTTTCCTAATCTTTCAATTCTATGATTATGTCTATCATAAGATCTTTCAAAGTGAGAATAGTGCGCATCAATATCTTCTATCGCTTTACAGTAACCAATTTTTATCATTTTATCATAAATTGTTGTTGCTATAGTTAACCTATCTAAACTTTTATTATTCAAAGAGTCTAATTTAGGGAAAAGTTCTCCATATTGTGATAGCATTTCTTTGCTTAATGAATTTTTAAATTTTTGCATATTGCTTTCTGAAGTTGATAAGGGAATATCAATTGTTTTGCCAATTTTTGATGCATTCAACATTTCTATTAATCTCTCATCAGACAAATTCTCAAACTTTAGACGATTTTCATAATTGTATTCATTTCTTTTTAAATACAAATCGTATTGATCCTCAGTTAAAGATTCTTCAAAATTTTTTATATTGCTCTTTAATTTTTCTACAACATTTCTATCTTCAAATATGAATGGTTCTAATCTTGAACTTGCTATATAGTTACCGAAGTCAGCTATTCCATTATAGAGCGAACTTTGAACTTTATTATATTCTACGCCTAGTGACATTTTTTTCCATTCTTCTTGATCTTTAATTACTATGTTTAAATCCATTTTAGGTAAATCAAAAATACTAAATTTAGCATATCCCTTCAACCTACTAATTATCAATTTATTCATTAGCAAGAAGAAATGGATTATTCTCGCATTTGATATAACATTATTAAACATATACTCTTTAATATCATTATAGGATTCTTTTAAGATGCTATCATTGGGGTTTAAAACATTTACTGCATATATCACTGAAAAAACTCTTTCAATAATATACTCATCTGTAATTTTTATCATAAGATTCCAAAGTGTTTTAATATGCTTTAAATTTTTTATAAGAATAAGCACCAAACTTCCTGTAGCTTTATCTCTAAAACTTCTGTTACTTAATGATAATAACCAAAAACAAAAAGAAATATAGTTTATTAAAAAACTCTCTGATAATATCGTGGTGTCAGCATATGTAGCCATCTTTAGTTGAGCTATTATTTTATCATCTGAATCTATGCTATAAAAGAATTCTTTTAATGCGATATCTCTATGTATATTAGACATACTTAAAAGTCTTTTATTAAAATAATTTACGCAATTTAATGGATGATATGGAACAAGCAAACAAGAATATATTGTTTTATTCCACTGATCCCCAAAATAATCACTAAAAGATTTTTTTCTTAAAAATCCTAATATTTTGTTTTGATAATCATCCACTCTTTCAAAAGAATATAATGATCGATACCTTAAGCCTTTTAAATAAGCAATTTCAAAATTAGTTAACGAATCATATTTTAATATTTCGTACAATTCCTTTCCTGTTCTAATAGGAATCCATTCTACTAACGATTCAATTATACTCATGTTATGTTCTAAAAGTTTTTGTATCCAGCCCTGATTTATAAATTCAGCCCATGTTTGTGTAACATTTTTTCTTGATAACAACTCTCTTGCTAATAAATAATCAGATAGTTTTTGAAAAGTAAATTTATAACCTTCTAAATATTGTCCTTCATCATAAATATATTTTTTTTCTATTAATTTATGAACTTGCATACTATTAATTACGGCAATACTATCCATATTTAAATTAAAACAATCAAGAAATTTTACCATTTCACAATGGTAAAGATAAGTTCTTGATTTATCTATCATTACTTTCGCAATGCCTTTACCAACATTATTCCAAAAACTTATCCCTTCAAGTAAACTGCCATTTGCTTTTTTAATTCCAAGCTCTTTTATTATTCTGCTAGATATTAACTTAAATGCATTTTCAAAAAAGAATGTTGCTGCTAAAGCACCTCTTTCTGTTTTTTTTCTAATTTCTTTATGCTTATTGTATCTAGTTGTAGTATATGCTTCACAAAAATATCTTAGCATTAAAGGATTAGAGGTGAAGCTTGTTTCTAAAATTTCATTTACTTCAATATTATATAACTCACCAAATTTAATGGCAGCTTCTACCTCATCGCTAAACCCATACAACTGAATGGTTGGAAATGTTTTTATTTCACTCCAAATATCATTATCAATATAACCATTTCTATAAGAAATAATAATTTTAAAGTTCTCAAAACTTGATAAAGCTTTTAATTCATTTAATATTAAATGAATTAAAAGCTTTATCAAG
>CALNBM010000071.1 GCA_937874195.1 uncultured Clostridia bacterium
TCCCTGCGCCCTGCTAGTGCGCCAAAAGTGTATTTTTTGTTTGATTTATTATTGTAGTGTGGTTATACTTAAAATATATAAGTGGGATAGTATATCCCTTAGAACGCTGTTATGTAGGGAAGAGCCCTACGCAGTAGGAGGAGAGGCAATGGAGAATACATTTAGCAAAATTAACGAAGCGGAACTACAAATGCTAGAACAACAATTTACGCCAAAAAGTGAAATTGCTAAATATTTTATGTGTAGCGAACACGAACTAGATATTTTTGTTAAGGATAGTTTTGGTTGTGATTATCAGGCGTTTCACGACACTATGGAAGCGCGTGGTAAGGCGGTAATTATCCAAAAGCAAATGCGACTTGCCGACAAGAACCCTAATGTGGCGATATTTTTAGGCAAGGCATATTGTGGGCAAAAAGAGGACAATGCGGAAATACCTATGGTGCGTGTTGTGAATGATTTAGGTACTACGCCTACGGCTAGCGACAAGGAGAAGTAGTAGTGAACTTAGATAATCTCACAAAACCTTATAGTGAGGACACGGCGGGGAAAATGCTCTCGCTAAGGTCGCTTATAGGGGAACACTACGACAAGGCATTTACCTCAATGTGTAGGTATAATATCATTAAAGGGAGTAGAAACTCGAAAAAAAGCGTGGATATGATAGGGTTTAGGGCAATATTTGATATACTCGACAGCCCTCTCAACAATGTGCTAATAGTGCGGGAAAATGAGTACACAAATAGGCAAAGTACATTTGCTAACATCCTAAACTGCCTAAATCGTATGGGAATTATGGGGTACTTTAAGGTAAATAAGAACCCACTAGAAATTACCTATAAACCTACGGGGCAAATGATATTCTTTCGGGGCATGAATAACCCTACGACTATAACGAGTATCACGGTGCAGGTAGGTGTGCTTAATCGTGTGTATATCGAAGAAGCTTACGAGATACCTAGTTATGAAGATTTTAGAAAACTAGATGGCTCAATTAGAGGTGTCGTGCCTAGCCCTAAGAATTGCTTTAAAATTACAATGGTGCTTAACGGCTGGAATATCGAGCACTGGATACATGATGTGTTCTTTGTAGATAAGGAAACGGGGCTAGAAAGGTTGCCTGACAATATCGACAAACTAGAAAGTGATGGTATAGATGAGTATTGTGACCCCGAATACATTGGGGACTATGGGAAAGGTTTATATCTTGCGACAACAAACTATCTCGTAAATGAGTTTAGAGACCCGTTTTATGATTTATCGGCAAAAGAAATGAAAAAACGCTCGATAGACATTTATCTCGTAGAATATTTAGGGTGTTGGGGAAACCCTCGTGGCGTGACTTACCCAGAATTTACTGATAGTTTAGTCAAGCCACTTGGGGAGTTATTAAAACTCCCATACATTGACTACGCGATAGGCATTGATACTGGCTTGTCTAATGGCGAGGGGAACGTTATCCGCAAAAAAGATAAAGAACTTGTGAGAAGCGCGACTACTATGGTGCTAAAAGGAATTACGAAAGACTTTAAGGAACAAGTAGCACTTGGGGAGTACTATTGGACTAATGAAGGACAAGCCGTGCCAAAAACTGAACCTCAATTATATGAAGAAATGCTAGACGTAATTATGAAGTGGAAGGAAACATTTATAACTAGCCCTATCATTATGAAAGGCGTTTGCTATGTAATGGTAGATTGTGCCGATATCGGTTTTAGACAAGGTCTAGAACTTGTAGCGAGAAAACGCGGGCTTATAAACATAAAGTTTATCGGCTCGACAAAGCACAAGATACAAACACGTATCGACTATAACCGCTTACAAATGGCATGGGGAGAATACCTTGTTGCTAATACTTGCCCTAATCTCGTGCGAGAAATTAAGGCGTGTAGAACGGGCGACAATGGCGCACCTAGACTAGACACCAATGACCACGCAATTAACGCGGACGAATACGCCTTCGCACCATTTATGTCTAAAATGTCGCGTTGGAAAACATTTAAAGAGCATTAACAACTAAAATGTTGTAAAATGTTGTAAAATAGTAAAGGAGTAGATAAAATATAACTATGGATATTAAAAATTGGCTACGAAACAAACTCCAAAAATGGTTAGGCGGGGCTATTGAACTTCCTGACAACCCAAAATCTCAAAGATATACCTTTATCAATGATGATGAGGCGATTAGAGAACTCAATACTTATTCTTATTTTGTGTGGTATTCAGGAAGTAGTGACGAACTATTAAACTTCTATACTGATAATATGGTTCAAGGTTTCTACAAGAACCCTATTTATAATCGAAACAACAAAAACTATTTTTGGGCTTTATCCGTTAGTGAAGAAAAAATTAAACGCACCACGAGTGGAATTGCTCGCGCGATTACTGATACGCTTGTAAATGCTATTGGCTACCCAAAAATAAGCACAAAAAAACAATATGTTCTCGATACTATCTTAAATGATAATGATTTTAGAACAATGATGAACCAAAAACAAATGCCATTTACGCTTGTTGGAGGTAGTGGGGCTTATAAAATTGATATTAACCTAGAATTATCTAAGCACCCTATCGTGTCCTATTATGATGCGACAAAGTGCGAGATTATAAAAGTAAAGGATAGGGTTGTGGCTATTGTATTTAAAGATTACTATACTTATGGGCAAAAAGAATACTTATTGCTCGATATTAGGCGTGTAGAAAATTATACTAGCATTGTTGAGTATGAACTTTACGAACTAAAAGAGTATTCAAGTGGTGTAAGAGAGCAAAATCAAGTGCCTTTAAGCACTTTGCCCGATTTAAAACGACTTAAAGCCTTTCAAATCAATGGTTACAACCACCTACTTGCCGTGCCAACAGAGTTCTTTTATGACGAACGAGGCTTTGGAAGAAGTATTTATGCGGGGAAAGTTGATTTATTTGATGACCTCGATCAATGTCTTTCACAAAGTGCTAACACCGTTAGAAAATCGACACCTATTGAATATTATCCTGATGACTTACTCGAAAGAGATAGTAAAGGTAACGCAAAAATACCTGCTCGATACGATAGAACTTATGTAAAAGGTCCTGTCAATAGAAACGGAGATGGAACGGAAGTCGGCGAAATCAAAACCACACAACCAGTTCTCAATTTTGAGCAATATAGTACGGAAGCAATTAGTATTGTGTCTATGATTTTAAATGGCGTGTTAAGTCCTGCGACTATGGGAATTGATATTGCTAAGAAAGATAATAGCGACGCACAACGAGAAAAAGAAAAAGTTACGATTATGACCCGCAATAATATTATTGCCAAAGAGCAAATGATTATTGCCGAACTTTGTAACATATTACTTGCCGTTCAAGAGTATATCGACTTCCCTAACAAGCCAAATTGGGAAGAAAATGACGTAACCGTTCAATTTTCTACCTTTGCGAACCCAAGTTTCGAGAATGAACTCGTAATTTTAGGACAAGCATTAAGTGGAAATGGTATTTCGCCAAAATTATATGTTGACAAACTTTATGGCGATACCCTAACAAATGATGAAAAGGCGTATGAAGAGAAATATATTGATGAAGCACTTAGCAAAAAGCAAACTGCCTACTCACAATTTGGTGACATTGTTACTAAAAACTCACAGTTAGAGAATACTTATGATAGTAATCGTAACGAAAATACGGATATGGATGGAAGTAGGGGTGTGGATGGTGGCGTAGCAAAATCTAATGTTGCAAATCAGCGTTAGACTACTTATAATTTAGGTATATAAACATATTTATTGTGTTTATCTATAAAAAAAGCACTTGCACTTTCTTGCAAGGTTTACCGAAAGGGAGATTAAAATGGAAGAAAATATTAATGGTGGTATTCCAACACCTAACGCAGAACCACAAGGAGAAAATGCTACTCCTACTCAACCAACTGCGACTACGAAAGTAGTACCAAATGCCGAGCCACAACAAAAAGCAAGTCCTGCCGAAAAAACATTTACCCAAGACGAGGTAAATAAAATAGTTTCGGGGCGAGTTAATGGGCTTTCCGAAAAAGCCACTAGTGAATTGCTAAAAGAGTTCGGTCTTGATAGCAAGGAACAACTCAAATCGGCAGTTGAAAACTCCAAAAAAGTTAGCGACTACGAGAAAACTATTGGCGAACAAAATACTAAATTAAAAGAGTATGAGTTCGTGGATATTTGTAACGAGAATAAGGTTAAAGCTGACTGTATTGACAAGGTAAAAATCTATCTTAAAGGCGCTGGTTTAGAACCAACTAGCGAAAATGTCGCAAATGTATTGTCTAACAACAAAGAATGGGTAAGAGAGCCTTTTAAAAGCGCTGTCCAACCACTCAATGTAGGTTCAAATCCTAGTCCACAAGGAAATGGAAAGAGCGACTTCGAGAAGGGTAGAGATTACTTCCCTTCATTAAGAAATAGCAAATGAGGTTAATTAAATGGCGTATGTAGGAAAAAAATTATATTCAATTTTACAAAGCAAAGCACAAGGTGGCGACAAAAAAGTCATGGCTCTTTTGAACCAACTCAATGAAATGCCACAAGAAGCAGCCGAAGCACAAATTAATATGATTATGAAAGGCGAGAAGAAGCCTATTGAAACTACGGACGAGCCAAGCGCTAAAAGTAGTGCCGACCCAACCGCCGATAAGGCGAGAGATTTAGTCGACACGGGAGAGTTTAGCGATTACGACCAAGCGTATAACATGCTTACTAAACAAGGACTACGCCAAAAAGAAACTCAAAATGCTTTTAACAAATTGCCTGAAAGTTATGACAACGATGATATTCTTATTAGAACTATTGAAAATGCTGGTTTTGAAGTCAGTAAAGTAGATAAGGATGGTGTTGTGGTTAAAATTAATGGCAACGAAGTTACAATTCCTATCGAGCGAGCAGGAGAGCAAATTAAATTGCGAAAGGGAATTAAATAATTATGGCAAATTTTAATGCTATTGAACTTATTACTAAGTTTAACGTAGAATATTTAGATGAGATTTTTAGAAAGGCGTCAGTTACAAACGTCTTTGAACGAGATGTAAGAGGTTTCGAGTTTATCGGTACTAGAAGTATCCGTATTCCATCAATTTTAATGGATGGTTTAAAAGATTATAGTAGAACCGCTGCTCAAAACCCAGATGGTGCTTATGTAGGATACGCACAAGGCTCTGTTACCGTTACTTTTGAAGAGTTTACTTTATCACAAGATAGAGGTACTCAATTTAGAATTGATAGTATGGATAACGAGGAAACTGCTGGTTTCACACTTGGCAATTTACTCGATCAATTTATTCGTACCCAAGTTGTTCCAGAAGTAGATGCGTGGAGAATTAGTAAGATTATCGGTGCTGCTTTACCTGAATATACTGTCAGCAAAGATTATACCCAAGCAGCTAATATGAATGTCGCATTGACTGATATTGATAATGCTCTTGCTAAGTTAGGCGATGAAGAAGCACCAGAGGGAACTCTTGTTATGCTTTGCTCATATCCTTTCTTCAATGCTTTAAAGCATACAACTGAAATTACTCGTTATATCACTCAAGGCGAATTCCAGAATAATGCAGGAATTAGTTTCGAAGTTACCAAATATAATGGTATGCCTATCATTCCTGTACCAAAAGGAAGATTAATTAGTAAGATTAGTACTTCTAATGTTGTTAGTGGTTTCGTTCCAGCAGATGGCGCAAAAGATATTAACTGGTTAATTGCTTCTACCGAGAGTATTCTCCCAGTCAAGAAACACGAAATTAAGAATGTCTTTGGACCAAATGTTGTTCAAGATTTTGATGGCTACAAAGTAAACTATCGTTTATATCACGACTGCTTTGTTCCAAGAAATAAACGACCTGCTATTTATGTTTCACTTGCTACAAGCGACGCAACTGGCAATCGTGTTTTATCATTTGTTTCAACTGCTGCCGGCACTGCCACTGACCAAACTGTTATAAGTGGTGTCTATACTCGTGGTTATAACTATAAATCACTTGTTTATAAGACTACTGATATGGATATTGGCGCTGATGGAACTAGCGGAACAGCATTTGCCGAAGGCGATATTTTAACCATTGCCGACGCAAGTGTTTATGTCTTCGCTCTTGATAGCGCAGGAAAGATTATTGCTAAGTCAGTTTCTACTGCTCTTAACAAACACGCTTAAAAAGTCTATTATAGTTTTGGTTTTCTATAATAGGAAACTCCTTTCTTACCACACTTACGCAAACGTAGGTGTGGTTTTTGTTTGTAATTAATATATTAATGTATTAAAATTACAATATAGAGGACTACAAAATGGCAAACATTATCAATTTAGAGCAACAACAAGTATCAAATGAAGAGTTTAAAGTATATAGTGGCAAGGACTTATCACTATATTTAACCGATAGCGATAACCCAAGCAATGAGGTAGAAGCCTTTTTATATCGAAAACAATTAAGTATTGATACCTTTATTAAAGCCAAAATGTTTAAACAAATATTATTTGACAAAATGACTGATGATCAAAAACTTCACTACAAAGTTGCCGTTATGGAACAAATCATTTACGAAATGCGAAATGGGGAAATAAGTAGTGATAGTGGATACGATGAAGAGATAGGGGCAGTCGCAAATATCGACTACCTTACCTACATTAGTATCGCACCACTTTGTAAGCAAAACTTAGAGTGTGCGGGGCTTTGGTCTAGAAAAGTTAAGGGGACACGCGTTTTTGACGCAGGAGATATTTTGTAATATGGCACTCGACCTTTGGAAATCAAATCGCACCAACCATACAATGGCTTATCTTTTTAAGCAAGTAAATGGTAGCGAATTAAAGCACGAAGAACGCCCAACAAGTATTTTTAGAGTGCGAGAAATCAAAGATAGAGATAATAACGATATTAATAGTGGTGGTTTTTATAAATCAAGTAAGGACATTATAATGCTCGAAACTAGCGACAAGGTAAATATGAGCCGAAATGATTATGTAAAGTATTTAGGGAATATGTATATTGTGGTTGATGTAAAAACTCGTGTAGATAACCAACAAATGATGGTTAATAATAAAAATATGTCGCGAAAGACAACTTTTATGATACGAGGAACGATTAAATGAGCAACATAGCAAAAGAGATACTTGCTAATATTCAAAAAGGGCAAATACGCACTCTTACGGGGAAAATAGAGCAACAAGTGAAAGAACTTTGCCCTATTCGTAGCGGAAATATGCTTAACCACATTAAAACAAGAGTGTCGCCACAAGGCAAAACTGGAACAATACTAATTCGTGCCTATAAATATGATGAGAATATCTATAATTATTCATTAAAAAGAGAAAACTACTACTTCGCGAAACATAGCCACAAATACATTATGGCTAATCTAGAAAGTTCGCGCTACCGCTTTAATACCTATTATGGCACTGGCGTAGGGCTTAATAGGAAGTATTATCCTCGTGGTGTGGTTAATAGAATTAAAGGTGTGTCGCCACATAGCGATTTTAACTATGCGAGCCACACAAACGACGCGAGAACACGAAACAAAGGTTGGGTTTATTTAGCACTACGAGTAGCAATAAATGACTTTTGTAGTAGTTATGATGGGAGCATAGAGCAATGGAACTTACACTAACAGAAACAATATTAAAAGTCTTAAAAGCACAATTTAATAAAACTTGTGCCGATTTAGGTATAACTAACTACGAGATTTTTGATGAGCAAGAGTTTGCTAATAAGGAAGTAGAAGAGGACAAGATTTATATTATCCTTACAGCTAAACCTGGCACTGATTTTTATAAATCTAGTGTCGTTCCTGTCGATATTAATATCGTAAGTGAGCAAAATACCTTACAAGTAGCAAAACAACTTGCCGACTTCTTTGGCACGGAGTGGACGCTCGAAGATACTTTAATCGGTATTACAAACGCCTACATACAACAAGCATACACAACGCCAACCGTTCAAACAAACTTTGAAGAAATTGATAATGGTTATCGCTCAATAGTTTCTTTTACAGGCACTTTTGTTATTGCTTATAACATATTAAGTATCAACTCAATATTAATTGATGGTGTAGAAGTAAAAGTAACAGGACTTTCTATGACTTTTACGAATAGTCCTGATCCACAACCTTTCTATACTAGCAAGACAAGAGTAAAAACGATCAACAAGTTTGGCTCTTTTAGCATCAATATAACAGTCGAAACAATAGATAGTGCTTTTATGAATAAAGTAAATAGTATTACATTAGGCGACGCGACAATTAATAATGGTTTCTTATTTGCTTTTTCGCTTGGCACACAAAGTTTATTAGATGGAAACTTAAAACTCATAGATTGGCACTTTACCCAAAATAAAGGGGAGATACCACAAGCCACTATGACTTTTTCGAGGTAATATTATGGCACAAGGCGATATTACAATAAGAATAAAAAGTGGTGGAACAGGAACTATTGGGAAAACTGCGATTAATAGTGAAACGGGAAAAACCGAAACACAAACCGCAAATATCCCACAAGTTAATGCTTCTAACATAGTAAAACTTGCTACGGCCCGTAGCACTATTAGTTATGTAAAAAACCTTGTAGTCGATAGTGCGGAGTATGCGATTAATCGAAACTTCCAACTCACTGATGATTATATAGGTAAAAGAAATGTTAGCATTGCTTTAAATATAGTTCATCGTTCAACACAACTTGGTATGTCAATAGCAACAGGCTTTATGATAGGTGGTCCAGTTGGCGCAGTGGCTATGGGGTCGCTAAATATTGCTAGTCAAGGCTTAGGAGTGTTTAAGGCTATCGACCAACAAAATATAAAATTAGCACAACTTGATGAGCAATTAGGCTTTACTCGTGAAAGAGCTGGATATTCTTTAACTGATGGTAGTGTGGGGAGGAACTTATAATGCGATTACAATGCGTTTTTAGTAGCGACATCGATAAAACTTATGATATTGCTATTGGCTCTACAATTACCGACTGCTTTAACGAAGAACTCGATAGCGCAAAAATTATAATTACACATATACCAAAAGCAAATAGGCTCACAAATCTAAAATGCTATGAGTATGTTTATATTTATGACCTTGATAGTGGGTTTAATAGATATTTTCTTGTGGATAATTATGTCGAGAATATTCAAAATGTTTATGAGTTATATTACGAGTATACTATTTCGCTTATGAGCGAAACTAAAATGCTCGAAAAAATACAATTACCAAATCGTGTAATTACGCACTCACTTGTAAGTGGGCAAAAGACAGTTCGTGAGATACTTTATGAGTTTTGCTCTTTGTATATTCCAAAAATTAAGTTTACTGACGATAGAGAAACATGGCAATATAAATATATCTTTGATTTTAGTGCCCTAATAGACGCTACAAGCGATATTTATAGTAAGTTCGATATTTTATGCCCTGATATGAGTTTTAGTCAACCAACGCTTAAAAAGGCTATTACACAACTTATGGAAGTTGTAGGTTGTATCCCTATTATCACAAATAGGAAATTATCATATTTAGATTTAAGAGCCACACCTACTACTTTTAATACTGCGAACACGAATTATATTGCTCGTTCTCTTTCTAGTGATAGTGTGGTAAATACTCTTACTAATATGGGTGACAATATACTTGATAATAAAAATGAAATTATTAGCGAAGTTTTAGGTTTTAGAGACAAGGATAATGTTTATTTAAAACAAACCGAAAATCTTGTCTTGCAAACGAGCAAGCCTATTTATGAAGTTTATGATTTTGTGGTTTGTGGTTATATAAAAAGGCTTATAAACCTAAAAAACGATGATAATTATACGGTTAATATTGGTATAGTTATTGGTGATCCTGATGCTAGTTTTACACTAAGATGTGTAGATAGTGTAAGCACTAAACTTTATAATACACAAATCGTTTTCGCAAAAATAAATAATTATACGAGCAAACTTGAAGAAGTAAGCAGATTAAATGTTGGAACGCTATCTACCGAAACTAAAACATATTCATACACAATTCCAAGCGGTGCGACTATTGCTATTATTTATGGCTACACAAGTAGCACTTCTACCGACTATCAATACTTGTGTTATTGTAATTCTTATATATCCGATACTAATAACAACGCTGATTTAGCAGGAACGGAAGTATGGCAATATGCTTATTATGAAAAAGACATTACACCTTTAATTGTAGAACAAAGCAAGCGAAACGCTCTTGAAACTGATTTTACAAAAATGCCAAGCGCTACTAGTATTGATGATTTAGCAAAATATTATTATGCTACTGTTGGCTACTCAATAGGCACAAAAAAAATAAGTGGTTTTAGTAGCACATATACACAGTCCTATGGTTTTTGGAACAAAACATATACTTATATTGAAAATATTTGGAACGCTATTCTAAAAATTGATAAACTTGGCGACAAAACAACTTTACAAGATATTTCCGATGCTTATTTACTTGCTGATGTTGGCTTAATAGTTAAAATAACTACGCCTACTATTTATAGCCCATTAGGTAGCAATTCACTTTTTACTAGTCTTTTCTTTAATATTAAATATCGCCCACTTAATAGCCTTAACATTAAGTATTTTAAGGAAGATATTGATATCAATACGCCTATTGAACAATTAGATACACAAGAAACAAGTATTCCTAGTTTTGATGATATGGCTAATAGAGAAATAGATAAAGCAAATCGTTTAGGCAACGACACATACCAAATCACACAAAGACTAGCGAATTTTAGGGAATTGAACCCTTTAAATAGTCTTTATGATAACGATAAAATTGTTTATAAGCGTGAAATAGCAATTTATAATGATTTTATTCAAGTATCTTATACGGCTAGTAAAGATTATGTGCTTAAAAATTACTTTACGAGCATACAAACTAAATATCGTGCCTACGAGTATGCAGATTATAATAAGAGCACCATTCGCAAAGAAAATAAAGTTATATTTGTGTCTATTGATGATTACTACTTTAATGGCGACGATAATATTTGGGTAGGCTCGCAATACTATTACAACGATCATAACGAACTAAGTATGTTTTTAAGTGGTGCGTTAAAGAAAAGCGACACACAAAATAATTTAATATACTTTATGTTCTCACAAGACACGTTAGGACAAATACCTTTTAAGAATGAACTTAGTAGTATTGTGGCTAAAAATATTCTTGCTTTTAACTACCAAGATATAGATAACGCTAGTGCTGGAACTTATATTAAAGTTCTTACAGCTCAAAATGGTGGCTTGCCACAAAGTTGGCTAATGTTCCCAACGAGTTATTACACTACAAAACAAATAGGCTTAATTGGGCAAGTAGATTTTGTTTCTACAAAACCATATTTTGTTGATGCTTCAACTGTTGATAACGAGCTCGAAAAAGTCTATCACGAGCCAAGAGTTCCATTATCGGTTTTTAACCCACCACGAAACGAAACGCCAAATATTTGGCTCGTAGATAAAAATACAGGAAGTTTTGGCTACACTGATTATAAAGACTATGGCGAGATTATGAATAGAACATTAGAGTTTATTTTCTATACCACAAGTAAAGATATTGAATGGAGCAATAAGTTTATTGAACTTTGTGAGTTCTACGATTACGAAACACTCAATAAAAATAATCGAATGATATTGAGTGCTAGTGATATTAATATGAGCGATAACGCAAAACTTACTACAAGCGCGAATATAATTGCTTATAATGAAGATTATTTAAGTCTCGATACTACAAACGATAAAGCGCCTTGTTTAAGAATTCATTGGGGAGCGATAGACCAACAATATAGTTATCTTGAAGTTATTAATGTGGCAAATGATAAATATTATGATGTTATAAAGTTCCATAGACCAAAAAGCACAACCATTAGCGATAGCAAGTATTATGTATCGCTAAACGACAATAAGACAAATAAGGTTTATACTTTTGATGATAATACAGGCCTATGGTTTGGCGATTACTATATAACCAAAAATAGTAGTACAAGAATAGTTGGCACAGATAGTAAAGAGTTTAGAGTAAACCTAGTCTATTTCACACAAGATTACGAAACACTAGAAGATTTTGATGAAAATAAGGTATATTTCACACAAGATTACGAAACACTAGAAGATTTTGATGAAAATAAGGTATATTTCACACAAGATTACGAAACACTAGAAGATTTTGATGAAAATAAGGTATATTTCACACAAGATTACGAAACACTAGAAGATTTTGATGAAAATAAGGTATATTTCACACAAGATTACGAAACACTAGAAGATTTTGATGAAAATAAGGTATATT
>CALNBM010000072.1 GCA_937874195.1 uncultured Clostridia bacterium
TGCAAGCGTTGTTTCAGTGTCGCTTATAAAACCGCTAATTGATGACAAGATTATGCCGTTAGTGGGTGTTGAAAACCCCGATATGACAGAGTTTTTACGGTTTATTATTATAATAGGTATTATTTATATTGTTTCAATAATTTCATCTTTTGTGTCGGCGAGATTACTTATTAATCTATCTACCGAGATTATGAAAAACATTAGAATGGAAATGTTTTCTAAAATGCAAAAACTTCCATTGAATTATTTTGACACCCATATACATGGCGATATAATGAGTAAATATACTGTTGATGTTGATGCTCTTCGACAAATGATATCTCAAAGTTTACCACAAGCAATTTCTTCACTTCTATCAATAATTATGGCGCTTGTTTTTATGTTTATTTTAAGTCCGATACTAGCGCTACTATCAATATTTTCATTTGTGGGAGTTGTGTATATTGTTTCAAGAATTGCCAAAAAATCTGCGAAATATTTTATGTTACAGCATAAAAACATTGGCGCAATGAACGGTTATGTTGAAGAAATGATTGAAGGGCAGAAGGTTGTTAAAGTATTTAACCACGAAGAAGAAAGCAAGAGCAATTTTGACAAACACAACCAAAACTTATTTGAGGTGACATCCAAGGCGAACACTTATGCGTTTATTTTATTTCCGTTGATGCGAAATATTGGATATATGCAATATGCAATTATTGCTGTGGCAGGAGGAGTGTTAGCAATAAATGGATACTTTATGCTGGGCACTGTTGCATCTTTTATGCTACTTGTGAATCAACTGTTACATCCTATTATTAGAATCTCGCAAGAAATTAATTCTGTTTTGTCGGCGATAGCTGGTGCGGAGCGAATTTTTGAACTTATAGACCAAACAGAAGAAGTGAATGCAGGCAAGGTTAGGCGAGTGTATGCAGTCTTTAATGAACACGGCGAGTTGGAAGAAAGTGAAACCCCAACAAACATATCTGCGTGGAAATGGCCGATTGAAAGTGGAAATAAATTAACGGAAGTTAAAGGTCATGTAATTTTTAATAGAGTAAGTTTTGGTTATAAAGAGGATAGATTGATATTAAAAGATATTTCGCTTTATGCCAAACCTTCACACAAAATTGCCTTTGTTGGTTCAACAGGGGCAGGAAAAACCACTGTAACAAACTTAGTAAATAGGTTTTACGATATTCAATCGGGTGAAATAACTTTTGACGGAATTAATATAAAAGACATTGATAAAAGTGATTTGCGAAAATCTATTTCAATGGTTTTGCAGGACACTCATTTGTTTAACGGAACGATAAGAGACAATATTAAATATTCAAAAATAGATGCAACCGATGAAGAAGTAATTGCATCTGCTATTGCTGCAAACGCCCATCCGTTTATAATGAGTATGCCAGATGGATACGACACAAAATTAACAGGTGATGGAAGTAATTTAAGTCAAGGACAACGCCAGTTAATTTCAATAGCGCGTGCAATGATTGCAAACGCACCTGTACTTATTTTAGATGAAGCAACAAGTTCTATTGATACCCGTACTGAAAAACTAATTGAAAAAGGTATAGAAAAATTAATGGAGGGGAAAACAGTTTTTGTTATTGCTCACAGGCTATCCACTGTTCGACATTCAAACGCTATTATGCTTTTAGAAAATGGCGAAATAATTGAACGAGGAACGCATGAAGAATTAATAATAGCAAAAGGCAGATATTATAATTTAAATATTGGGTTAGCCGAGTTGGTATAAACGTATATGTTAAAAGCAAAAAAAATAATCACAGGCTAACCACTGTTCGACATTTAAAACGCTATTATGCTTTTAGAAAATGGCGAAATAATTGAACGAGAAACGCATGAAAAATTAATAATAGCAAAACGCAGATTTATTGGGTTAGCCGAGTTGGTTTAAATAATTGTTAAGTGATATTGTGATATAAATAATTTTTCTAATTAAGACTGTTCTTAATTTAGTGTCTTATTGGCAACTTACAAAAAACATATAAACTATAATATATTAAATAAGAGTAATGGAGACTGACATTTTATAAGATATCTTTATTATAAATAAATTAACTTAACACATAATTTTAACTCACGCATTTTAATTATCAAAACTAATAAATAGTTTGACTATGCAGTGCAATTAAAAGTTTATAAAATAATTATAAAGCTTATTAAAATAAAAAATTAAATATGATTAATTAAATAAATAACAAATAATACTATTTGATAAAGTTAGCGCAAACTAAACACAATTAATTAAAATACATGATAACTAATAAATATGCAAAAAAAACTACTTATATAAGTGGTTTTTTGCATTTTTATACAAAAAATGTTTTTAATTATCAAAAGCACGGAATATTAAAAGATTTTAGTATAACAAGTGAGAGCAAGAAAAATTACATGAAATGAAATATTCATAATCTTAATTATGGATATTCAAACTATATCTGTAAATAAAAAAATTTTCATCTACTAAAAAAGAAATAAGGTTTTCGTTGTTAATCAAGTTGACAAATATGATTAATAAATGCGAATAATTTTTTTAAAAAAAATACAACCTTTAAAATTTACAAATAATATTAGTAAGAGAAAATTATTAAATAAGATAATGGACTGCAAGAAGGCTTTTAAGTGTAAAGTAACATATGATTGATGAATGCGAATGATTTTTTATAGTTTAGGGGAAATAAATAAATGCACATTTTAATAAAATTCTGTTGCGGTATTCTGTAAATAAATTTAATACTTTCGCATTTTAGAAAAGTAAATTCAGTTGGATAAAAATTGTTATATAAAATGTTATAGGAAGAAAACAAATCAAGCGTACAGTGTTTCTCTGTCCGTGTAACAATTTTAGTACAGCAATTATTCCATAGAAAATGAAATTTGTGATACACTATTAAAAAGCTTTAAATTTGTGCTTGAAGAAAGAATGAAAATGTGATAAAATGTTTCACGTGAAACAATTATAAAAGGAGCACGCTTTTTTGATAAAAGATTACGAAGCGATAGTAATTGGTAGCGGACATGCGGGTTGTGAAGCAAGTGTGGCACTAGCAAAGAAAAACATAAAGACATTACTGCTTACTTTAAATTTAGACAGTATCGCTTTTTTGGCGTGCAATCCCAGTATAGGCGGAACAGCAAAAGGGCATTTGGTTTGCGAAGTGGATGCACTTGGTGGGGTTATGGGCCTTGTTGCAGATGAAAGCACTATTCAAAGAAGAATGCTAAATTCGTCAAAAGGACCTGCCGTTCAAAGTATTAGAACTCAAGCAGATAAAGTTAAATATCACACTACCATGAAAGGTTTGTTAGAAAAACAAAAAGACTTGGATATCAAACAAGCAGAAGTCAGCAATATTATAGTTGAAGATGGAGCTGTTAGAGGCGTTGAAACTGCGCAGGGTGAAGTGTACTCCGCCAAAGCAGTTGTTATTTGCTCGGGAGTGTACTTAAACAGTAGAATTATAATTGGAGAATATTCCAAATTCACCGGACCTAGTGGGTTTTCAAACGCGACTTTGCTAACGCAAAATTTGATTGATTTAGGTTTAGAAATTCGCAGATTTAAAACTGGTACTCCGGTAAGAATTCATAGCGATAGTATTGATTACAGTAAGCTAGATGTTCAAAAAGGGGATGATAATATTCAGGCTTTTTCTTTTCTTACATCCACTCCTCCACAAAATATTGTTGACTGTCACCTGGCACACACCAACAAAAAAACACATGAGATAATTCGTAATAATTTGCATTTGGCTCCTATGTATAATGGAAGTGTTGAAGGAATTGGTGCAAGGTATTGTCCAAGCGTGGAAGATAAGGTTGTGCGTTTTGCTGATAAAGAAAGGCATCAATTATTTTTAGAACCTGAGGCACTCACAACCAAAGAGGTTTATGTGCAGGGTTTAAGTTCTAGCATGCCAGTTGTGATTCAAAGGGAAATGCTACACAGTATAGTGGGACTTGAAAAAGCAAAAATTATGCGTGACGGATATGCGATTGAATATGATTGCATTAATCCAACTCAACTTTATCCAACTTTGGAGCTAAAAACAATTAAAGGAATGTTTTTTGCAGGGCAAATAAATGGTACAAGTGGATATGAAGAGGCGGCGGCGCAAGGTGTGGTTGCGGGAATTAATGCAGCACAAAAAATAATAAAAAAAGAACCATTGGTGCTGGATAGGGCGAATAGTTATATTGGTGTGCTTATAGATGATTTAGTTACCAGAGGGACAAATGAACCTTATAGAATGATGACGAGTAGGGCGGAAAATCGACTATGGCTAAGACAAGATAACGCAGACTTAAGACTAACTGAAATCGGTAGATGTTTTGGTTTGGTAGATGATTATAGATATGAAGTGTTTAGTAAAAGAGTTGATGAAATTAAAAAAATAAAATCATATTTAGATGAGCGGTTTTATAAAGGAAGTTTGATAGAGAAATTATTTAATGAAAAAAAAGAAAGATTTCCTGACAATGGTATAACGCTATTTGATGCATTAAAACGAAATTCTATTTTTATAAGTGACTATGTAAAACTATTTGGAGATAAGTTTTCTTCCTTTTCAACCTTTAATTTAATGCAAGTTGAAATACAAGTAAAATATGAAGGGTATTTAGCCCGACAACAAATTCAAATCGAACAAAGTAAAAAACAAGAAAACACTCTTTTAAGCGGTGATATTGATTATAAGGAAATAAAAGGACTTAGAATTGAAGCTGCGCAAAAACTTAGTAAAATTAAACCGCTATCGCTTGGACAAGCATCTAGAATTTCAGGAGTTAACCCAGCAGATATAGCAGTGCTCACTGTTTGGCTAAAAGTTAAAAGTAAAAAAAATAAATAATTTCAGTCGGTATATTTAATTTTTTTCACCTTTTTTTAAATAAGCATGTTGACTTTTTTATAATTTAAAATTTTAAGTAATTATAAAAAAGCTTGAAATTACTCACTAAAACAATTCACAATTTTATTTTATGTTTAAGATATATGTAAATTTTTTAATTGTTTTTATTATTCTAATAGAGTTTATTAATATAATAAAAATTGCAGTATTATAATTATCTTTATCTTAATTTTTGTTAAAGAGAAATTTGAGATATATCGTTAGATATAGGTGCATAAATGTTTTTATATAAACTAGAAATATTTGTAATTTATAAAAATTTTTAGCAACAAAGTTAATTTTAACATGTAAAATAAACTTTAAAAACTTTACTAAATATATTCCACATATAAAGTATTTAAAAAATTAATTTTAAAAGTTAAAACCTTATCGAATACATAATTAAATTTAATGCAATTATGAATAAAATCAAAATATATTTTAAACTAAAAATTAAATTGTAAAAATACAAAATGATAAAAACTTAATGGTGTTTCCACATAAGAAAAAATTATTATTCTGTTTAAAAATATATTGTAATATACGTTTATCAATCTATAAAATAATTAAGAAAATATGGAGGCAAGGCAAGTGCAATTTAAAAAAGAGTTAAAAATTGAGTTGCAAAAATATTCTTTCAAACATGATGACGAAATTTTAAATATGTTTGATATATATTATAATTTGCTTATAGAAAAAAGTAAGCAATTCAATCTTACTGCAATAACAGAACAAAGCGAAATAATTGTAAAGCATTTCATTGATAGTTTACTTGCCGAAAAAAAAATTTCAGAGCAAGCTTATCTTATTGATATTGGAAGCGGTGCAGGCTTACCTGCTATTCCGTTAAAAATTATAAAAAACAATTTAAAAGTAGTTGCAGTTGATAGTGTAAATAAAAAAGTGAATTTTATTAACGAAGTGGCACAAAAGTTACAGTTGAAAGATTTTCGAGCAATTCACACTCGTAGCGAAGACCTTGCGCATGAGTTAAATTACAGAGAATGTTTTGATGTTGCTGTTTCTAGGGCTGTTGCGAAGTTAAATGTTTTATGTGAATATGCTTTGCCATTTTTAAAAATTGGTGGAATAATGATTGCTTATAAAAGCGTTGAAGCAAACACAGAATTACTGGAAGCAAAAACTGCAATATCAAAGCTGGGTGGAGAATTAATAGAGATAGAGCAATTTCAATTAGGCGAAATGTGTAGAGCGTTGGTTATAATAAAAAAAAGAAAACAAACACCTGCGAATTTTCCTCGAACTTTAAATAAACCAAGAACAAATCCAATTTGTTAAAATGTTTCACGTGAAACATTTTAAATAAAATGCAAAATTAATTAGCGTTTCATTTTGGACAGTTCTTTTTTTTTGATATACTATTAATACAGTTTAAAGACCTTAAAATTGTGATTAAAACTGTTTAATCTTTCATTAAACTTTAAATTTATTTAAGATTAGCATTTTTTAAAGTAACTCTAACTAATGATTTTAAATTAGTTATTGTGCTAAGATTATTGGATTGTTTAAGATTTTGGCGCTTAAATGTCGTGAAAAGAACATTTTCTTATAATATTAGTGTTAATATAATTTCTAACTTAAAATACCGTGTATAAAGAATATTCGTTGTTATAAAAAGGATAATTGAATGGGAAAGATAATTTCATACATAAATCAAAAAGGTGGAGTTGGAAAAACTACAACTTGCGTAAATATGGCTAGCTATTTGGCAGAAAAGGGCTTTTCTGTGTTAGTGTGCGATGTTGATCCGCAAGGAAACGCAAGCAGTAGTTTTGGTTATACTCGTGACCAAAAAGTCAAAACACTATATAATATTATTGTGGAAGACTGCACCATTCATGACGCAATAATAAAAACTAAAGTAGACAAGCTAAATTTAATCCCTTCCGATGTGGAACTAGCCGGAGCGGAAATTGAAATGGTTCACATGCAAGATCGAGAAAAAATCCTAAAAAACATTCTAAGTATGGTTAAAGATAGTTATGATTATATTTGCCTAGATTGTCCACCATCACTAGGTCTTCTGACAGTAAACGCACTAACCGCTAGTGATTCCGTTATAATACCTATTCAGTGTCATTACTTTGCACTTGAAGGATTAAGCCAATTAATGTATACTATTAAACTAATTAAAAAACATTTGAATAGTAAATTGGATATTGAGGGAGTAGTGCTCACCATGAAAGATAACAGAAGTAATCTAGAAGTATCTGTTGGTGACAATGTTAAAAAGTATTTTGGCGAAAAGGTATATGATACTGCCATTCCAAGGAATATAAGGCTTGCGGAAGCGCCTAGTTACGGTGAGCCAATTTCCATTTACGACCGCAAAAGCACAGGTGGAGTTGCTTATGAAGAACTAACTAAAGAATTTATTAAAAAGCAGAAATAAAACGACTTGTTGTCAAAAAATCAACCACGACACACGATAAAGGAGACATAAAATGGCAGAAGCAGGAAAAAGATTAGGAAGAGGACTGGGGTCCCTTTTGGGAATATTAGATAATGAAGAAAAAGACATAAAGTCATCTGGCGGTGACAATAATTTGCCAATAAACGACATTAATATGCATCTTATTGACAATAACCCTAATCAACCCCGCAAGAATTTTGACCAAGCATCACTAGAAGAACTTGCGCAAAGTATTAAACAACATGGAGTTATTCAACCAATTATTTTAACAAAGAGAAATAGTCGTTATATGATAGTTGCTGGAGAGCGAAGATTTCGTGCTGCAAAAATAGTAGGTTTAAAAACTATACCTGCTGTTATTAAGGATTATACTTCGGCGCAAATAAAAGAAATTGCATTACTCGAAAATATTCAAAGAGAAGATTTAAATCCTATTGAAAGTGCAAGGGCATTAGATGAATTATTGAAAGATTTTAATTGGACACAAGAAGTGTTGGCTGAAAGGTTAGGTAAAAGCCGTTCATCAATTGCTAACACATTGCGCCTTCTATCTCTTTCTGCGGAAGTCTTAAAAATGGTGGAAGATGGAAAACTTAGTGCTGGTCACGCACGCAGTTTGGTTGTTGTGTCTGATTCGGCAATTCAATTAAAATTAGCGCAACTTGCAGTAAATAGAAAAGTCACAGTTCGTGATTTAGAAAAAGCAGTAAAAGACAGTCAAAAGTCAAAATCTATTAAAATTTCCCATGAGCCATCGCTAGAACTAAAAAACATTCTAACTACACTCGAAAGAAAATTAGGAACCAAGGTAAATATTAAAGGTGATGAAAATAAAGGGAAATTAATTATCGATTATTTTTCAAGTGACGAATTGTCTAAAATATATGAAATGCTTTCATTAGATAAATAATGATAAATAAGATAAAGTATGTAATAGTTGTAAATTAAGGATACCTTATTGTCACAAAAGCGGTTTACTTTGCAATCAATTTAAAGCAAAGAAATCCAAGAAGATAATGATAGTGAATTTGCGATTTTATATGAGCCTACCTATATCATTGTTTAATGTTAATATTTATGGAACATTATCTTGCAAAACAACTTTTATAGAATATACAATATAAAGTATAAATTAATTAGCACGTGAGGCAAAATTTGCCTTTCGTGCTTTTTAGTGTAAAAAAGGGGAAAAACAATGGATTTAAAGAATACAAGTAAAAATTTATTTTTCACAGAAACAACAAATGAAACAGAAGAAGAAAAAAGAAAGCAAAAGCAAAAACTTGTAAGGAACGAATTTGAGCGAAGTGGCAAATATGGAATGCCTTTAATCAAAAAACAAAACATAGATCTAAGCAAAATTGATTTATGGAACTTCACAAAAACAAAGCAAGATGACACGGAAAACAAAAATAAAACTATTCATTTTTTTACTTACGATTGGAACTTTGAGAGTGTATATCAAAAGCCCGAAAAGGCATTGGAAAAACTTGATCAGTATTACGCGTTGTTAACACCAGAATTTAGCACATATAAGGACATGCCACTTGCTAGGCAGATTGATAGCGTTTTCAAAAACCGTTGGTGTGGTGCATTTTGGCAAAAACAAGGAATGAAAGTTATCCCTACAATTTCATGGGGGTCAATTCCATGTATGGAGTTTTGTTTTGATGGTGTGGAAAAAGGATCAATTGTTGCTGTTTCAACTTATACCCGAGAAGATAATAAAGATGGTTTTGTGATGGGATATAACAAAATGCTTGAAGTAATAAAACCAACAGCAATAATTTGTTATGGTGAGCCATTCTTTGAAATGAAAGGGAAAATTATTTCAATAAGCCCTTTTAACAAGGAAGAACTAATTGCAAAAATGGGTGTAGCTGAATATACAAAAAAGTTAATTGAGGGCAGCCTCTACCCAACAAATTAAGGAGGGCAATTATGAAAGATTTAAAATTAACAGTTGAACTCATTCCAAAAGGCGCATGGGGGAAGAATTTAGTGATTTCAAATGGGGTATGATAAATGGCAAACTTAGTGCATTGAGATGGGTTTTAAATTGTGAATGGGATTTTTTGGACACCTAATAACAATAAAAATACAAAACTTACACCAGAAAAATAATTATTATGCAAGAACAACTTAGAATATTAAATGGTGGAGATTTATAAACAAAACAGCTAGAATTGGTTGACTTAAGTCCAAAAGTGCAGTAACTATAGAGACATCATTAGCTACATTTACTTTGGCAAAGATAAATGTTAAGCCTTAACATTTATCTCATATGAATAATTTAAGGAGATAAAAAATGTGAGTTGAAGCAAATGTTAATACACTAATTGCAGATGTAAGCAACACTTTAATAAACTATAATGATTTATTGGACATAGCAGATTTGCAAAAAATACTAGGTATTGGAAGGTCTATGGCATATAACCTTATCAAAAAGAAACAAATTGGTTATATGCAAATAGGCAAACAAATAAGAGTTTTAAAAGTACAACTTTTAGAATACATAAACAAAAATTTAGTAAACAACAATAATTAAATTAAAAGGAGAAACTATAGTGGAATCAATAGAAAAAGATTGGCTAACATATAGAGAAGCATGGAACTATATTGGTTGTAAGAGAACAAAGTTGTTTGAACTTATAAAGGCAGGCTTTTTTACAACAGAACAAATAGGCAATCTTTTTCTAATTCAAACTATAAGTATTAAGGACTATTTGGAAAAGAAACCAAAAAGGAGACAATACTTGGAGATGCTATATGAAAAAAAAAGAAAAGAAATATAAACATTATGAATATGCTCCAGAAGGTGGGAGTTTAATTGTAAGAGAAAGAAAAGAAGGACTAGTTTATTATGCCAGAATTTACACAGGAGTAAATGATAAAGGCAAATACACTTCTAAGGAAGTTAAAACCAATCCAGTTATCTTATTAAGGGATAGAGGTAAAAACAAAGAACTTAAAGAGTTTTTAGACAGAGAGATTGAAAAGAATAAAAAAGAGCAAGAGTTAATTACAGAACAAAAGGAACTAGCAAAGCAAAAACTTAGTAATCCAATTTCAGAATTAGAAAATATAAGTGTGGTAGACTTCTTATATAAGTATATAAAAGATTTCAAAGAAGAAAAGTTGGAATTATTGACCATAGAAGGATACAAAGGTTATGTTAAGTCTTTTGAAGAATTTTTGAATTTAAAAGGTTATGAAAACATTTTAATGAAAAACTTAACAGGATATATTATTGACCAATATAACATTTACTTGAAGAATGAAAAGAAGTTAAAGGAAACTACCCTAAAAAGACATTCAGATATTTTAAGGCCAGCAGTAAAGCAAGCAAAGAGATGGAAGATAGTAAAAGAGAATATATGGGATGATGTTAACACAGAGATATATAAGAGTAATGTTAATGAAATGCCAGATAGAATATCTTTTGAGCCAAAAGACAAAGATAAGTTTTATGCAATCATTAAAGGTCATAAACTAGAAAATATATTTAAACTTGCATTTTTATTGGGATTAAGAAGAAGTGAAATATTAGGACTTAGATGGTCACAAATTGATTTTGAAAAAGGAACACTATTATTAAAAGGAAGTGTTCAGAAGCACAATAAAGAATTTATTATAAGAGAAGACAAGAACAAATGGGCTAGTGGGAATAGGCTATATGATGGAATTGAAGATATCAAAGATATATTATTAAGTATTAAAGAACAAATAGAAAACAATAAAAGAAAGTTTGGCAATTGTTATAACTATAAACATAAAGACTTTTTGTGTGTTAATGAGCTAGGTATATTATACAATCCAGATAACATTACAGATTTTGCATCAAATGTTGCAGATAAAATGGGAGTTAAAAAGGTAGATGACAAAATTAACAACTTAATGAGACATATGGCAGCAACAATACTTTATAGCATTACAAATAATATTGGAGAAGTATCTGAATTCTTAAGGCACACAGACATTAGAACAACTATGAAGTATTTACATATAAAGAATGAAGCTATAATAACTTCAGTTAGCACACTAGCAAGATTAGGAAATGAAGTAAATATAACAGCATAATATTAATTAACACAAAACAACACAAAAACAAGAAAATTGTATAAATAATAGCAGAATTTGTGATGGATTTGTGACAGAAGCAAAAATAAAGGATTTCAAGCAATTAATTGGAATCTTTTTTTATTGAAAATTTTATAATGAGATGACTAATAAGAAAAAAATAAAACCACAATATACAGTGGTTTTATGGCTTTATTTGGTGCACCCATAGGGACTTGAACCCCAAACCTCTTGATCCGTAGTCTCAACA
>CALNBM010000073.1 GCA_937874195.1 uncultured Clostridia bacterium
ACTTGCATGTATTAAGCACGCCGCCAGCGTTCGTCCTGAGCCAGGATCAAACTCTTAATTTAAGTTTAATCTAAACTCTAACAAACTACTTAGCGAAAAGTATATTCGTAGATTTTGTTTTTTTTTAACTCAAAATGAAATTAACAAGTTCATTTTAATGAAGTTTTATTCTACAATTCTCTATTTAATTGTTATGGTTCATTTCGCAAACTCAAATTTTGTTTGAGTGCGATGCTAGTTTAACATGTATTCTATGCCAAAGTCAATGCTTTTAGTGAAAAATTTTAAATATTTTAACGGTTTTTCATAAAATTTACGACACACACATCCGCGTGTTTCATACACATTTTGCTTTTGTTAAAAAATTATATGCTTTTTTAATAATAATCATATAAAACCGCTTATTAATAATCAAATTATATAACAATATTATATTTTCTTTAGTCTTAATACTGAAATAATTTTATAACCACATTATTTCCAACTACACACTAACTACCAACTTACACAGTTTTAAAAAATTTGTCTTATTTTTAAATTATGACAACACTGTTTGTTGAAATAGTACTTTTTTTGGATTATATTAAATTAATAACACAATAATTTATTTTTACATTGCAACAAAAAAATTATATTTTTACAAATTCATTTAAAAACTAATAAGTTCACTGCATTAAAATATAAGCTATTTTAAACAATTATTTCCATTACTATAAATAATAAAAGCAACAAACCACCTTAAAATCCAAAACTGTGTCAAAATTAAAATAAACTTGTCAATTTAATTTAACAATTTTGCATAAAGTTTTAGCCTAAACTTTTAATCTACTACTACAGATTTAAAAGTTTGTATGTGCTTCTGCATTAACTAACAAGCCTTGTTGTTACTACTTCAAAAGTATCTAGTAGCAAGGTACAATACTTCTTAATTAATACAGAAAAACAATAAAACCATGAGTAAATTATATTTGCTTAATTTTTTCCCACGCAAACTCTTCGCGTCCAAAATGTCCAAAACAAGCAGTGGCTTTATATATAGGTTTCAACAAATCTAATTCTTTAATAATATTACTAGGGCTAAAATTAAAATTTTCCGCAACAAACTTTTCTATTTCTTTTGTGGAAATATTATTAGTGCCAAATGTTTCAATGTATAAACTCATTGGTTGATTTTGTCCAATTGCATAACTGACTTGAATTTCACATCTTTTAGCATAGCCGCGTGCAACAATATTTTTAGCAACATAGCGCGAATAGTATGCTGCACTCCTATCCACTTTGGTTGCGTTTTTGCTGGAAAAACATCCTCCGCCCACGCGTCCTACTCCGCCATAACTATCCACAACAATTTTTCTGCCTACGCATCCACTATCTGCGAAACTTCCCCAAATGGTGAACCTACCGCTTGGATTTATTATAAACTTAGTGTTATCGCTGAAAGTTTTTGGGTACTTTTCAATCACTGGCTTTATAACATTTTCTAAAAGAATATTATTAATTTCTTTATGCGTTAAATTTTCGGCGTGGCTTGCTGAAATTAAAATTGTTGTTATTTCCTTTGGGATATCATTATCATATAGCACACTAACTTGGCTTTTAGCATCTGAGAAAAAATCCTTTCTGGAAGCAATAAAATCGTTATATCTTTTCATAAGTTTATGTGCAAGCATTATGGGAAGTGGCATAAATTCTTTAGTCTCATCGCAAGCATACCCATAAACAATTCCCTGGTCATTAGCACAAAATTCATGTTGAACAACTGCATTATTTATCTCACTACTTTGCTCACTAATTTTTATTATCACTTTAAATGGATTTTTATAGCCTACTTCTTTTAACACATTCTTTGCAATTTTTGAATAGTTAATTTTAGCAAAAGTGGTTGCCTCGCCGTAAATCATAAGTAAATTGTCTTTAATTGCACATTCAACCGCCATTTGAGCAAAGGCATCTTGTTTGAGAGCTTCGTCTAAAAAAGCATCTGCTATCACATCACATGTTTTGTCGGGATGTCCAATGTTTACGCTCTCGCTTGTTATTATTTTTTTCATTATTATAACCTTTTAAACCAATAGAAAAAGCCTATCGAACGATAGGCCTAAAATAGCATAATTTATCTTAAACTCCATCGCTCAGCCATTAGCACCGTTCCCTTAAGGTGGTTGCTGCGTGGTCGCTGGGGCTGTCCCTCACACGCTCTTTATGGTGATTAAAGTTTAAACTAAATATTCATTATTGTCAATTATTTTTGATAATCAAAATAAAATTTAGTAAACTTTTGCATACAATAAGTGTTGTTACTGCATTAACTAAAAAAATATTGTTATACACCTTTTTAATTTACTTTTTTTAAAAGTTTTATTTTTTATTAAGAAACCACAACACTAAAAAAATAAGATAATAATATTTTGATAATTGAATCACAACTTGTATGCAGGTATAAGCGCAAATTATATGCACTTTAAGAAATTTAAATTATTTATATAAATCAAAGAGATAAAGTTAAAAAAGCTCAAAGGATAACAAAACCACCTTAAAAGCCAAAGACCTACACAAAAAAGATTTCAAAAACAAGTAGCAATAACAGTGCTTATTTGTTAATGCAGAATCCTGTATAAACTTTTAAATATGCAAGTAGTAGATTGAAAGTTTAAGTTAAATTTCATGTTTACACAATATTTAAAATTATTAAAAATAAAAGCACTCAATGCTAAAATAACATCGAGTGGAAATCAACAAATTAAAGAAATCTTATAAATTATAAAGCAATAACTTTTTTTAATATGCACCTACAGTTTGATTAATTTTCTACAGTTTCGGCTGACTGCCGTTTTTGTTGTTCTTCATTATAAAAATCAAAAGCTTTCATTATTTCATCTAACTCTTCTTTTGGATTCAAAATATCTTCTAAATCTATAACCGGCTTATAAACGGGTGCTGACGCTATGAGTTTAGCATAAGCATTATTAGTTTCCATCTTATTATCACTTAAATAAGTGTCGAAACTTTTGTTAAGATTGGTTGGAGAAAATTTTTTTTGTATGTTTTCTAACCTTACTTTTTCTTTTCTTTGCTCTTCTTCCATATTTTTTATATTATTCAATTCAATTACTTTTGCATTGTCTGTTTTTTCATTTTTATCATTTATAATATAATCCATTCTATTAAGTAAATTTTTTATATAGTTATCACTGTTTTTTATTAAATCTTCTTTAACGCATGATTGCTCAAATTTTTCATTTTGTTTTATAACTGACTTTACATTTGAATTAAACTCGCTGACCGCAAATTGCATTTTGCCATCTGTTAAAATTAGTGGAAAACTTGCTTCTAACTGCGCCATAATTTCTTCCCATTTTTTATAAAGCAGTCTAATTCTTCTAACTTCAAGGTCATATATTTTTCGCGCACTTTTTTCTATTTGTTCTGCTTTTTCCACCGCAGAAATTAATGCATTAGAAACTTGCTTATCTTTATGCTCAAAATTTTCCAATCTATCATTAAGCACGCCTATTTCTTTTTTTAATGAAAAAACTCTATCTTTTTGTTGAGATAGTTTTTCTTCATATTTTAAAGTTATAGTATTTATAAATTTATCAACTTGTTCTATACTATAACCGCGTTTTTCAATTTCAAAATTTGCCATATTATTTTCCTTATATAACTAATTCATTTTTAATTAAGCAGTTTTAATGCTTATGTTTTTTAGTATAATGTGGAATAAATCTTTGAAAGAAATATCCAAAAATTATTGAAACCAAAAGTAATGCTATGAACACAAAGACATTAAAAGAAAAAACTGCATGTAGATATAATATTAAACTAATAAAAGTAGCAATCGAAGCAAGTCTAAACGGAAATCTTTCTTTAAATATAATCCCCACAACTAAACTGCACACCACCACAGCAAACATATACCAAAACCATTTATAAACTATACCCACAGGATAGAATTTAAAATATACTTGCAACCCTGCATAAATAAGCAATAGCAAACCAAACCACAAAGCATTATCACTATTAAAAAGCAAACTTTTACTTATCAAAGAAATTGAAATAGCGATAAACAAACTTACTAAAAGAAAATCTAAAAAACTTAAATTGATAATACTAAAAGCTAACTGTAAAGTTATTGAAACAATAAAAGCAATTAATGTAATATAATTTACAATGTTAAGAATTTTTAGTTTTGTTATGTTCAATATCGCATTTCCTTTCGCTTATTCGTAATCAATATGTACGATAATAGTGCCGTTCCAATAATCACACTTATAACGCTAACAAGTTGTGAAACAGGCATACCAAAACTTGTTAAAAGCAGTTGGCTATCATCTCTAAAAAATTCTAAGAAATAACGATAAACACCATATGCAACTAAGTAAACTGCAACAACAAGTCCTTTCATATTTATTTTTCTAACTAGCCAAATAAGAACAAAAAACAAAATAAAATTCAAAATTGATTCATAAAAGTTTGTGGCAAAGTGATAATCGCCATGAACATTAATTGCGATAGGAAACCATCTAAGCGCTGCATTTTGAACTTCCACTCCATAACAACATCCTGCAAAAATGCAACCTAATCGCCCTAGCGCTTGACCTAACACTAAGCCCGGCGCAACAATATCACATACCTTTAATAAATCAACTTTTTTGATTTTACAACAAATAACCAACCCGATAAATCCGCCGATTATCCCACCATAAATAGCAAGTCCGCCATCCCAAATAGCAAACGCTCTCCAAAAAAAAGGCGTTACATTATTAAAGGCAACATAATATAACCTAGCACCAATTATGGAAAAAGGAAAAACCCACCATAAAAGATCGTAAGGCAGTTCGGGATCTAGTCCTTTAATTTCGCATAGTTTAATTGCAAAAAATAAAGCCAGTATGAATCCTGTTCCTATCAACACACCATACCAACTTACTCTCGTTATAGCAACATCAATAAACAAAAGAATTAAAAACACACCACCTGCCACGGCAAGCGCTATAAGTGAATTTTTTATATCTAATTCAAAACCTAGAAAATTAAAACTATTTTGCGTTATTCTTCGTCGTCTTCTCATTTTGTTATCCTTTGAATTATAAATTATTAGGCAAATCTTTTATTTTAATATAAAAAAAATTATGATAGCAATCTGCCCAAAGTACATTAATATTATATAAAAAATTATGGACTTAGTCAAACACGATTAACATACAAAAAAACTAAATCGCATTTTTTTTGACAAAATCACACTAAAAAAGCGACAATTAATTTTTATAAAATATTATACACTTTACTTTGAGTAAAATGCACTAACTTATTATCACATAAAAACCACAGTAACCATAAAAAGTAAATATTTATAAAACTTTATTTTAGTTTTAAACAATTTTAGGAATTAACAAATCTTAAATAATTACCGCCATTACTCACTTTCATATAGATATTTCCATTTTCACCCCACGACACAGTGCCATTTGCTATATTGCCATTAAGAAATGATGCGCCATTTCCATGGATTAATTCAATTTTATAATCATTAGCACTTCCAATAAGTTCAACATTGTTTATTCCATTATAATTAATAATATTTAGATTAGTAACAGTGCATTTAGCGACAGTAATGGCCCCATTATAGCATGTTAACGCGATATTTTCGCTAGTAGTATTGGAAATTAGTATTTTTCCATTACGGCTTATAGAACTTAAATTCGTTGCTGTGCAATCATCAACTGTAATAGTCCCATTATAATTTTCTATTGCAAGATTGCTTAAAGTAAGATTGTTAATATTAATAAAACCATTATAAATTAATAATTTTAATTCTCCACTAAAAGAATTTGGTAGTAACAATTCAACCGTTCTATATTCACTAATTCTCCATGTTTGAATAAACGACCACTTAGACGCCATTTTAAAAACCAACTTTCCATCTTCAAAACTATCTGTGATTATTGACAAGCGATTATGCTTATAATATTTAATTAAAATATCTTCTCCGTCATGTGTATTAATTTTTATGCTTTCATTGTCTAAAATAACACTAATCTCATTTAAAACACCACTATGTGAACTTTCTATTAATTCATAGTTGTTTTTTTGAGTCATATCTGCAAAAACTGCCTCAAAATCAAATCTATATAAAACAAGCGCGAAAACACTAAGTGCAAATCCACTGATTAAAAATATTATAAATATTTTTCTAATACTATTCATTATGTTATGCTTTTTCATTTTTATTCTCCTCTGAAACAGTATTTGTCTTTTTAAAATAAGGTAAAATTAAATTATACAGCCATTTTATAAGTTTCCATCCATACCAGCCAAGAAAACCAATTACTCCTATAGAAATGAGAACAAAGCCTAAGTAAAAGACAATATATTGAAATGATGCACCGTAAATAATTAGTTCAATTATTGCTGCAATTCCCCATAAACTGCCCGCTAATGCTGCAACCAAAAATGAAAAAACAACTGCAATAAAACTCACAATTAAAGCAATCGCTACGATGACAAGCGTCAATGTGATTGGCCACAAACAAATTGCTATTATCAAAAGCGTTTTTCTATCTGAACGCTTTTCAATATCTTCTTTTAAAGTGTCACATTCTTTTTTATGCTCATCACCCTTATTTTTTAGTTTTTGATTCTCTTTAAAAACTAAATCGATGATAATATCATTTTCAATTTCTCCGCTATCTAGCCTGCTAGTTATTAGTTTGTCGTAATTTTTAATGGATTTTTCACTATAACCTTCAATTTTTAATTTTTCTAAAAACTCATGTCTTGTCATTCCACAATATCCTTTTATAATTGTATATTTTTTTTAACATTATTATTTCTCACCTAAAATTTTTGCTTTGATTTTATCTTATTCTAATATCTTTACAATTTCCACTTCCACGCCTTTTTGCATAGCATATTTAATAGTGTTATAAGTGCCGCCTCTTATATATAAATAACATGCTATCACTTTTGAAGATTTATCCACCATATATTTATTGCGTTTCATTAAACAATCAGGCGAGTATGTTTGCGCAAGCACACTCAACTTGTCTGCTTGTTTACAAATATTATTATATCTTAATTTATCGCTAGAATTAAAAGACTCTTTCTGCCCATTAAAAGGAATTGCACATTCAAGCTTAATATGACTATATGTAGTTTTCAAATGCATAACCATTTCGGCTGCTAACAAATCAATTCCTTGTGCCATGCCCGAAATGAAGTAATTGTAACCTTTTAAAATCGCTTTTTCAATTACTTTTTCTAATCTAAACTTAAACGCCAAAAAAGTTTCGCCAACTTCATACTGTCTCCAAGGCAAGTGCTTTGGCCTGTGACCAGTAAAACAACATACTTTTTTTGTGCTCATTTTTATCCTTGTTTCGGCATTTTGAAATAGATTTTTTATATTTTACAAAATAATTGCTTTTGATTGTAAAAAGATTTATACTTTTTTTGTGCTCATTATAATCAAGTTTATAAAAAATTTATTATCATGTTTTTAATTTAAGCATTTCATTTAATGATTGCAAGTGGAAGTGTCTTTTGTTTAGTTCAATACAATAACTTGAAAAAAAAATATTTAGCACTCATAGAATATCATAAAACGCTATATTAGACAAACAAAAAAATAGCACATTTGTTATGTGCTATTTTTTTTAATTATTCATATATTATTTACATAAACTCTAAGCCCTTGCCGTATGCCTTTCTAAATTCAGCCACGGCAAGTTCAGCATGTTTTATTTCCAGTTTTGGCTCGCCTTCAGTAATAAGTTTTAAAATAAAACTATCGCCCAATATATCGCAATCAACATCTTTAATTAAACCAAACTTAGTTATATCTAAAGCTTCTGCAATCTTAATAATAATCGCAAGCCGTCTAACCGTTTTTATATCAACATCGCCGATAACTTCTTTATATTTCACCCATTCCGCCAAACTGTAATTGTCTGCATCACGAAGTTTTGAAACAAAACATGCAAGCACAATTTCAGAATGTGACACGCCATAAAGCGTTGTGTTTTCAATAATGCTAAACGAAGATTTAACTCTATCATAAAATCCTGTTCTATCGCCACTGTTTACTAGAAAACTTGCAATTCTAAGCACTCTGACATAAGAACGATTTAATTTGTGAATAACTTTAAATAGTCTAAAAAGAGTTAAAGACAACTCATAAATATGATGCGAATTGCTTGGTTTATCATAATAATCGTTAGACAGTTGAAGACTATAACCAAGAGTGTCGGATAATGGTTTTTCTAGTGTTAGTGGTAGTGCATAATTAAATAATCTGCCATCATCGCTATCTGTTCTACTAATAGCAAATTCTTTTTTAGGACACAATTCAAATATAGCGTTTACTATGCAAAGTCCGCTTTGGAGCAACATTGAATCAACATGTGATAAACCTTTAATTTTAGTGGTTCTTAGAGTTTCCACATTTTTTATAGCATCAAAAACCTTAATTGCATCTTCTGTTGTCATGTCATAATTGTGCTCAATTTCAAGCGGATATTTTTTAGCTCTTCTGCTGAGAAGTCCTAGATTTTTAAAGGTTGAGCCCACACCGATAATTTGCCAATCTTCCATAAACTCTTCAAAATTCCAAGGAGATTCTTTAATTTCCGCAAGGAAGAATTCATGCATTTTTTTCATTCTATCTTCAACATCTTCTGCTGCAAATTTTTCTAGCAGATTAAGCCTGCCGTATGGAATAATATATTTATTTATAATATTTCTTCTGTTATAAACGAGCATTTGCGTATTATAATCGCTAATATTAATAATTAAACCTTTTGGCTTATTAAAAGAGTTAATAACAGCGGTATAGCATAAATTAATTTCTTCCTCCCCTTCCATAATTCCGAATTTAAAATTAGTGGCATTAGTTATTTCTTCTAAAAAACCTTCAATATTTTTAACTTCAGATAACATGCTACTAGCATAACAAAAAACTTCAGAAGTATTTTCCTTTTCAATAATTTCTTTATAAACTTTCAAAACCTCTAAAACTTCTTTTACAGCACTGTTTTTTATAAAACAATCTGGCCTATAATTTTTCAGCAAATTAATAGGCGTTAAAATTTCATTATAGACTACATAACATTTGTTTTTTTCAACATCTGCTTGTTTCAACTTTACAAAATTAGGATTTAATTCAATTATAGCAATTTTTTCCAATCCAACGCTCTCCTTTTCTTCCTATAAAAGCTTGCTTGCATTATAACATATAATTTTAACTTTGTACACATAAATAAAAATATTTCGCAGTAACTTTTATAAATTTAAGTTTGAGTAATGTTTTAATTGATTAAATAAAAAATGCCCTATTTAATAGGATACATTTTTTTAAAATCACGGAAAGTGAAATTTTTTGATTTAAGAAGTTTATCATGTATATATCATTCGCTTTTTTACGCAATCATGATAACAAAAACTAAGTAATTGTTTTTTTAAATCTTATCTTAATTTTTTTTGTATTAATTAGTTTTTCACCTATTCTAAGGTTTTAGTTTAAGTTATATCTATATTTTTAATCACATTTTTAAGAGGTTGCAATTCTTCATACATAACCACAATTAAATCATCTTTCTCATGGTTTTTAATGGCAGTTTTAAGTGCTTCAACTTCACTGTTTATTATTACTATTTTTTCTTTGGGAAAGCCACTACTAATAATTGCGTTTAAAAAAATATTGGTAACCTCTCCACTTTTTCGTCTTACTAAATCTTTATCCTCTTTAATGTAAATAAAATCTAAGTGCTCTGCAAAAAGAGTGGATACTCTTTTATAATCTTCCTCTAACCGATTATTTGGCATTCCAACAACCCCAACTAATCGGTTAAATTTAAGTGTTTTGCAGGTTTTAAATAATTCGTTTATACCATGATAATTATGTGCAAAGTCTAACATTATTTTATAATCATTATATTCGTATATCTCATATCTACCTATATTATTCTTAAAAGTTTTTAAACCTTGATTAATATTTTCCAACGGAACTTTCAAAGCATATAAAGCACTTACTGCTGCCAGACAATTATAAATATTACACTTTATAGCGCCGTTTAAGGTTATTGGAATATCTGTAATATCTGCAACTTCAATGTTTTTAGCCTTATCTTTAATAATTATTTTATTATTTTCAAAAAAAACGCAAATGTAATTTTCAATATTTGTTTTAATATTTTCTTTATCCATATAAAAATAAATTATATCTTCATATATATTTTCTTTAATGTGCTTACTGCTTTCATCTTCCGCATTTAAAACTGCATAGCCATTTGGCTTAATTGCCTCAACAACTAAAGATTTAACTTGCGCCAACTCTTCTAAATTATGGATATTATTTTGCCCAATATGGTCATATGCAATGTTAGTTATTATGCCCACATCCGCTAAATCGTAACCTAATCCTTTTTTAATAATACCACCCCTTGCTGTTTCAAAAACAGCACAATCAATGTTATGAGTAAGTAATTTTCTTGCACTTTCTGGGCCTGCATTGTCACCATCGCTCAAACAAATCTCATTAATATAAGTTCCGGTTGTGCTAGTTCTCCCTACAATTTTTCCTAAAATTTGCAACACATGGCTAATAAGGCGCACGGTCGTTGTTTTTCCGTTTGTGCCCGTAACCGATACTATGGGAAAGTTCACACATTTATCATCAGGAAATAAATAATCAATAATATCTTTTGCAACATTTCGTGGTTGTCCTTTATAAGGATACAAGTGCATTCTAATTCCGGGAGCTGCGTTTACTTCAATAATCGCGCCATTCGTTTCTTTAATGCTCTGTGATATATCATTCGTCACAAAATCAATACCGGCCACATCTATCTTTAAGGCTTTTGCACTTCTTACTGCGTACTCTGCATTATGCGGATGAATAATATCAGTGCAATCCTCAGAAGTCCCGCCCGTGCTTATGTTACAGTTTTCGCATAGTATTACTTTCTCGCCTTTTTTTGGAATATCTCTTAGTGTTAAATTTTGTTTGTTAAGTACTTCATAGGTTTTTTGATTTATTTCAATTTTTGTTAGTGGTTTTTCATGACCTCTTCCTCGATTAGGATTCTTGTTTATTTCGTTTATTAATTCTTTTATTGTATGCTCTCCATCTCCCACCACATTTGCTGGAACACGAAGCGCAACAGCCACCACCTTATCGCCCACAACTAGCACTCTATAATCTTTTCCTTCAATAAATTTTTCCACAATAACTTTTTTACTATAATTTCTTGCAATATCATAAGAAGTAAAAATTTCATCTCTGCTATATAAATTTGCTCTAACACCTTTTCCCTGATTGGAATTTAAGGGTTTAATAACAACAGATGCATCAATATCTAGTGCTCGCTCATATGCTTCGCTTGCAGAAGACACAACAAAACCATAAGGGACAGGAATTTGCATGTCGTTTAAAATACTTTTAGTTAAATTTTTATCACAAGCAATATCCACCGCCACACAAGAAGTGCAGTCTAATAAAGTTGCTTGAATAAGTCTGGCTTTATTTCCATAATTTAATCGCACTAAGTTTTGATTGCCCACTCTTGTAACAGGAATACCCCGTTTTTTTGCTTCTGTAATTAACGCATTAGTGCTAAGACCAAGGTCAGTTTCATACTTAACTTCGCTAAGTTTATTAAATATATCTTCGAAATCAACATACTCATCATAGATAAATCCATTTAAAATGCTGGCACCTTCTATGCAACAAAACTTAATAAACTCGGGACTTTCATATTCTAACAAAATATTAAAAATATTTTTACTGCCTTTTTCTTCTATTGTTTTGCCATATTTCACATCATAATCAAAAGTGTTTTGGAGGTCAATTAATAGATGCTCTAACACATGTGCTAAATATGTTCCGCTTTCCAGTCGCTCTAAAAATCCACCCTCGTGTCCAAAGCAACAAGTGTGCTTTCTTAAATTAGGAAAATTTTTAATTAATCTTTCATTAAACCCTTTAATTTCACTCGTTGGAGTGTTGCTAAAACTGCCCAAATCAACGGTAATTTTGGCGACAGGTTTATGATTATAAATATTTCTGCCATGAAAAAACTTGACGCCTATAATTCTCATATCTTAACCTTTTAAACGCTTTACTTCTTTATTATTAATATCATAACCATAACCTTTTGGTAAGGTGTGAACGGTTACGCCAACTATTGCTAGAACTTCGTTTTGCTCTAATTCCGACACATTAGAGCTTTTAATAGTCGCACCATCAATTATCGTTACTGCATTACTACCCAACACTTCAAAAAAAAGATCGGGGTGAACTTTAATTGCTGTGTTTTCATCAATTCCAATACCAATAACTTGTGGATTTTCTGCCACGCTACATAGCAGTCGTCCAAACCTTCCCCTCTGTTCAAAATGCTGGTCTATAATTGTTTTATCAAGCAAACCTATCCCCGGTGCCATTTTGGTTGTACATTTTTTAGGTGGTTCATTATCATTTCCCTTAACCACCATTGTTGAACTCATCACAGACGCGCCTGCACTTGTGCCAATTATCACGCCACCCTTTTCATACACTCGTCTAATCTCGTTACTTGCCCTAGTGCCACCTAAAATACTAGTGATTCTTAATTGGTCACCACCTGTAAAAAAAATACCGTTAGATTCTTCAATTTTCCTGCAAATATCTTCATCATTTGCAATATCTCGGTTATTTATATCAACAACTTGAAGATTTTTAACACCCAACCTAGAAAACACATCTTTATACTTTTCTCCTGTTTCTTCGGGATACTCAGTGGCAGTGGTTACAATGGTTAATATTTCATCTTCATAAATCATATTACTAATTTCTTTTAGTATTTCACTTTCGCCATTTTTGTCTTCTGCGCCACCAATTATAACTAAATAACCTTTATCCATAATTCCTCTCATCATTTTTTATAAATTTTCCATTACTCATAACTTTTTTAATTATAAAACTTTTGTTTACTATCACAATATCTGCTTTATAACCCTCTTTAATTTCACCCAACTTATCCGTTTTAATTAAGCGTTTAACAACATTCTTAGTTACTAACGAAAGAACTAAACTAGTGTCAATCCCAGCGTTTATGCAGTCAACTAAATCTTTATATAAAGAACTTATTTCTAACATTCCACAGCACGAACTTGCGTTTGCATCAGAACTTATTGTCACATTATCCATGTTCACTTTTTGTCTTATAAGCTCTAAAATTGCGTTTTTAACAGTAACCCCGATTTTTTCTCCCGCAGTTAAATCTATTTTTCCGCCCCTAAGTGCAAATTGAACTGCATCTTTAAACAACTCTTCATTTCTATTTACATGTGTGGGTAGAAACATATTTATTGGTAAATCGGTATTTTCTAATATGTCATAAATTAAAGATAACTTACTTTTTCCATCACCTAAATGAAAGTGCATTACTCCTGCTTTATTTCCAAGTAAACCGCCAAGATAAGTATTAGAAGCAATGCGAATTAATTCTTCTACCGTTGGATGAGAAGACCGCTCATCGGATATAGCAATTTCTCCCACCCCTATCACCTTTTCAATTAGCGTTAAGTCGCTCGTTATATCGCCTGTGAATGTTTTAATGGGTATTGAATAATTCCCAGAGTAAATATAAGTATTAATACCTTCTAATTCTAATGCTTTTGCTTTAGCAAATAATTCAAATAGGTTTTTAGCATCTTTTTCAGCACCTAACACTCCTACCACTGTGGTAACACCAGCATTAATAATTTCATGAGCAGATACTTCTTTTTTAAAACTCCCAAATCCCGAATCACCACCCCCACCAATTATATGAACATGCCCGTCTATCAATCCCGGAAAACCAATTAAGCCATTGCAGTCAATTTCGTTTATTAAATTAGTAGTTTCTATACTGTTTGGCTCTAACACTTTATAAATTATATCTTTTACTATTAATATATCTTTAATACCAATATAACTTGGATTATAGCAGTTTAAATTTTTAAGCAATGTTATCATAACAACCCACTTTTAACTAAGCACTAAGTGCAACTCCTACATAATCATTAATCTACAACATGAGTAAATAATTTAATGATTGCAGAAGTTTTAACATGTTTTTATTATGTTCGAAAAAAGTTAACTTATGTAATAAACTAATATAATTTAAGGCTTGCATGGTAGTAAAAAATTTAATTCAAAGTAGATTTTATAAAGAATTTTTAAATTAAATTTTTAGGAAAAATCGTTATTGTTAAGTAAAAAACTTCTTTAAAAAAGTGTAAAAAAGCGTAAAAAACATAAAAGGCAATAACGATAATATAAATTACAAGAGCATGTACAAACTAATGAGCAAGCAGTAAATAGTTTTAAAATTTAATTGCAACTCATTCAACTTAACTTCTAATATTTTTACATCTTTCATAAACTTAAAAAACTTTAAATAATTCACTAAAAACACCAATAACTATATCTCGATGAAAAAAAACAGCGGATTTTATTCCACTGTTTTTTTTAAATAATTTAATATTTAATTATCTATAGTAATGGCACCAACAGGACAAACACCCACGCACGAACCACACTTAATGCAAATTTCTTCGTTGATAAAAGCTTTACCTTCTACCATAGAAATAGCATCAACGGGGCAAGTATTCACACACATACCGCAACCAATACAAACATCTTTATCTATCATGAAATTTTCTCCTTAAAGTATATTAAATTTATATGAAATTATTACTATAACATGATACCACAAAAAGATTTCATTACAAAGTTAAACGCAAAATATTACTAAACTTTATTGCAATATCGCTTTAATACGGCGCACTCCTGCACTGCAACTTTCTTCTTTTATAATTTTAAAATGACCCAATTCGCTTGTGTTAGATGCATGCGGACCTCCACATATTTCTTTTGAAAAATCCCCAATGCTATAAACGAAAACTTTATCGCCATATTTATCTTCAAAAATGCCTACTGCTCCACTTTCTTTTGCCTCTTTCAAACTTGTTTCACGCATAATAACATCAACTTTTTGATTTATAATTTTATTAATTTCATCTTCTAATAATTGCAACTCATGTTTTTCTAATTTTCTATTAATATTGAAATCAAATCTTAATCTTTCCGCCGTGATATTACTTCCTCTTTGATTAATATCATTGCCAAAATGTTTTCGAAGACATGCGAGCAACAAATGTGTCGCTGTGTGATATTTAGCGTATATCTCATCTGTGCCTGCTAGCCCACCTTTAAAAACTTGAGTGTTAGATGCCCGGCTTTTTTCTTGATGCTCTGCAAACTTTTCATGATATTTTTTTTCATCTACAGTGTATCCTGCTTCGTGAGCAAGTTCCTTTGTAATTTCCATTGGAAAACCAAAAGTATCGTATAACCTAAAAGCAGCAATACCATCAATTATCATATTTTTTGATTGCAATTTAACTTTTTCAAATTCTTTTAACCCGTAAGATAAAGTTTTATTAAACTGTTCAATTTCTTTTTTAAATTCTTCAATAATCATACTATGATTGTTTTGTAAACTTGTATAATCTTCTTTGAAAAAATCAATATACCATAAAACCACTTGCTCTAATGCAAATGCATCAATATTTAATCGGCGAGCGAAATTCACACTTCTTCTAATAAGTCTGCGGAGCACATATCCTCTGCCCACATTACTTGGTAATGTTGGAATTTCGTCACCCAAAATCATTGTTGTTGCACGCAAGTGATCGGCAATGATTCGCATCGCACGCGTAACTTTTTCATTTTCGTCATATTTTTTACCTGATAATTTTTCAAGCATAGTTATTGCAGGTTTTAAGCTATCTATTTCATATACACTATCATAACCATTTAACACACAAACTGTGCGTTCTATTCCCATACCAGTGTCAACATTTTTGCTTTCAAGTTCCACTATGGGTCCATTTTCTTTGTGTCTAACATAACCCATAAAAACATCGTTCCAAATTTCTAGGTATCTTCCGCAACTGCATGCAGGCGAACACTCTTTACCACAAGGTGCTTTATTAGTTATATAAAACATCTCACTATCTGGTCCACATGGACCCACTTCACCTAGCGCCCACCAATTATGCTCTGCTGGTAAGTAAAAAATATTTTCTTCCTTTATTCCTAGTGTTTTCCATTTATTATAAGAAAAAGTGTCTTTCGGGCTATTTTTATCACCTTCAAAACAAGACACTGCCAGTTTATATATAGGCAAGTTTAACCATTTTTTATGAGTTAAAAATTCAAAAGAATATTCCAAAATTTCATTTTTAAAATAATCGCCTAAACTCCAAGAGCCCAGCATTTCAAAAAATGTTAGATGGCTTTTATCACCCACTTCATCAATATCGCTAGTTCTAATGCATTTTTGAAAGTCTACAAGCCGTTTCCCTTCAGGATGAGATTTGCCCAAAAGATAAGGTACTAATGGATGCATACCCGCCGTGGTAAATAACACCGAGCCATCATTATCAGGCACTAACGAGGCAGAAGCTATTTGTTTATGTTGTTTTTCTAAAAAAAAGCTTGTAAATAATTTTTTTAACTTTTTTGTTGTGAATTTTTCCATGGCTGTCCTTAAACTTAACTCTTTTGTGTTTTATTTTTTAATACACCTTTATATGTGTATTAAAATATTATCACTGTAATATTTTTACCACATTTTTATCATTTTGCAAATTATAATTTGAGTATTTTAAATAAAAAATGCTTTCTTACATAAATATGTAAAAAAACACTTTACTAAAATATTTATTATTTATTTTAAATTTTAACCAAATATACCAGCAAAATTTGCCCAAGTGTTAGGGAAGAATTGGAAAAGCACAATTATTGTTAGAACTACTAGAAATGCTACTCGAGTTATAAGCGAGCGTTTCATAGTAAATTCCAATCCCACAATAGCAACTAGGACAAGTGGCATATAAACCAGAATTACCCTAAATACATCAAGCATCCCAGTAGACATAAATAAAAAGTTAGCATTAAAAATGAGTATTGCGTAAAGTATTGCGGTTGCAAAGGCTAACCAGCCAGCAATTAAGTCCAAGTAATAAGAAAGTGTGTTTTCTGATTTTTTTTCCATGTTTTTTTTATTTCTCCTTTAAAATAATTTAAAATTAAATATGCAGTTTTTTACACTTTAACAAATTATTTGCAATAAGTTTGCATCTAGCGAAAATTTACATATAAAACTAAGTTTAAATTATGTAAAAATAATAAATATATGCATTATTTAAAAAATATCATTCAAACTTCCATCAAGCACTTCTTCAATTTCGCCTTTGGATGTTTTTTCAGGGGGAATAGCTGATTCTAAACTTTCAGCATTTGCATCTTTTTCTATGTTAACAAAAGTTGTGATTTCGCCAATCCATCGCATTTTGATTGTATCTACTGGACCATTTCTATTTTTAGCAATGATTAATTCATTAATGCCGTCTTGAGAAGTTGTTTCATTTTTCTTATCTTCATACATTTCAGGTTTGAAAATGAATAAAACCATATCTGCATCTTGCTCAATAGAGCCTGATTCTCTTAAATCCGACAACATTGGTCTGTGATTAGCCCGTCCTTCTGGTAAACGAGATAATTGTGATAATAACAGAATTGGCACTTCTAGTTCTCTCGCTGCCATTTTTAACGCTCTTGTTATTTCACTAATTTCTTGTGTTCGATTAATATTAGTACTTTTACTACCACTTTGCATTAATTGTAAGTAGTCAATCATAACTAAATCTAACCCATGTTCACGCTTTAACCTACGACATTTTCCTATTAACTCTGCTGGTGTTTTTGAAAAGCCTTCATCAACATAAATTTGTGCTTCGTTTAGTTTTTCTTTAGCGGCGAGTAATACCTTCCAGTCCTTAGTGCTAAGTTCACCTTTAATTGCTCGTTGCATATTAACAGAAGCAACTGAACAAATTGCTCTTTGCATAATTTGGTCTTTGCTCATTTCCAGTGAGAACACTGCAACTTTCGCTTTCGCATTAATAGCTGCATGAGTTATAAAATTCATACCTAAACTTGTTTTACCAAAACCCGGTCGAGCAGCAATTAAAATTAAATCAGATTTTTGAAAGCCGTTTGTTATTCTATCCAGTCCATATAACCCTGATGGGATACCTCTTGCTGCATTTTTATCTTTTTCAATTAATTCAAATTTTTCAACAACTCTTTTTAGCGAGTCACCAACATGCGTTAATCCGCCTTCAGTTTCTTTCTCTGCAATTCTAAAAATACTTTCTTCTGCAAAGGTTATTGCCTTTTCTCTTTCTGCTCCATCAAAAGAATACTCAATAATTTCTTGAGAGGCTGAAATAAGTTTCCTTAAAATACTATTTTGCTTAACAATCTCTAAGTAATGATTAAAGTTTTTGGCACTCGGCACAATGTTTGTTAGCATAATTAAATAATCATGTCCCCCAACCGAATCAATCATGTTAACGCGCTCTAACTGATCGCATAAAGTAACATAATCAACAGGTTGATTGCTATTAAAAATTCTTATCATATTATCACAAATGATTTTATGAGATTCTAAGTAAAAATCATCTTCTTTAACATCACTTAAAATATTAAAACTAGCATCTTGGTCAATTAAAACACAGCCAAGCACACATTGCTCACTTTCTAAATTATGAGGTAATACTCTTGCCTCAACTGAGTTTTTTTTCATAATATTTTTCCTTTTTGTTTAATTGATTTATTTTCTATAATATAATAATTAAAGTAAAAAATCAATATTATTTAAAATTATATATACTGCTTTTTTTAACATTGATATATCAGACTTAAAAATTGTATACTAATTTTAATTTAATTTTCTAACATTATTTTAGATTAAATTATAAATCGATTTTCTCATCCTAAATTTTAAAGTTATTACAACTTGATACATTAGACTTAAAAAGTGTATACTGCTTTTTTTTCTATTACTTTAATTGAGTATTCTTACTTATTTGTTAGTTTTTTGTATATTTATTCAATTTGCGTGATATTTTTTGAAACTTATGCAAAATCTTGTATAATATTCATATTATTTAATCTTTTATATTATCGGTTTTATTAGTGTGTTTAAAATTTTCCTCTTTAATTTTTGCTTTTGCTCGTCTATTTTGGATAAAGTTTATTGTCATATCTATTAGAAAAATAATAAATAGTGCAACAACAACATCAATAATCATTACTACCCATGTTTGCAACATATCTCCGATTAAGACATTAATAGCAATTAAAATAGGCAAGCAACCAAGCATAATTAATCCATATTTTCTAATATGAGTCTTAACCACTCGTTTGTCAAACATATATCTATTTTCATCCATAATTTTTTCCCTTTTATGATGGTATGCTATGATAGTATAACATAGATTAAATTGTTTTTAAATCTATTATGTTCTTTTTTAAAAATCTAATTTTTGATTTTAATTCATTTACCTGCCCTGTATATACTAAAAACTCGATTACACTGTGCTATCTAATTTGTTTTTAACTGACTAAACATCAATATTATTTTGTTGTTTATCTTCGCTGTAAAATTGTTCGAGAGTAATTATTTTATTGCTTTTAACTTTAATAATTATTATTAACGCCAATAATAGTATTAGTGTAAGTGCAACAGCTACTATATACCAGCCAGAAGTACGAGCAATAAGTTTATAGATTTTAAGTTCAAAATCGGCGTTTTTATCGTTTAAGTTCCATGTGTGAATAATCTTCCCGTCTTTTATTTCCACCGTGTTTGCGTTAGAATAAAGGTTGTCAATATCTGTTGTAAAAGACTGCGTTATGTTTAATTCATCAATCTTAATATTTTCATCTGTAACTACCTCACCTGTTAATAATTCGTAATACTTTTGATAATATGTTTGAGAGTCGTTTATCGATAATCGATAATTAAATGAGGATAAAATTGATTTGTCTGTGTCGGGTTTATACTTATATAAAAATGGCGTGTGACTGCTTATCCAAGCTTGTTTTTCATGTGTTATATAGAATGCAAATGGTCCAATATCTTTATTATTATAAACAGTTAAAAGTAGTTGAATATTTTTAAAACTTGTGCTAAGTGTGTAGTTATTACCATCAAATTTTGTTTCTAATTTAACACCTTCTATAAGCCCAATTCTAAGTATATAATCATCAAAATCTTTTTTTATGGAAGCGTCTAATTTTTGCAGTTCATCTTCTAATAAAACATCACTATTAAGTGATATATTTAATGTGTCGATTATTTCGCCAGTTTCTGAATTATATTCTCTTGAAAAATTAATATCCGCACATCCACATGCAACAAAAAAAAGAAGTAGAAGTAAAATTAAAATGCTAATCTTTTTTTTCATACTTTCCTTTCAAATTAAAATCCACTAAACTAAATATTTAGCAAATATAATCGGAATTAGTTTACTATATAATACACTATTTTCAAATTAAATTTAATATAACCGCTAAATTGTTTTACAAAAAGTTATTTTTTTATATAATAATATTATGGAGACTGGACTTAGTAAGATTAGTTGGCTGGGAGGTAAATTCCTACTAAGCAATTATAAACAAGAAAGAAAATCAATACTTGAAAATAGTGAATCACTCAAAAGATTCTACAAGACTTTTTTAAACAAAGATGTTATAACTAAAACATATTATGACACTCCTGATTTCTTTTTCAAATCAAATGGTATTAATATAAATTTAAACGAAATAAAACGCAGTAATAATGCTCAAATTGTTGTTAGGTATGATAGTGAATATGACCGTATTTCATTTTTAAAATACATGCCCGACACTTATCTATTAGATATTAAAGCAGACTCATCACTTATGGAGCATTTTGGATTTATAGATAAAGCAATTTCAGAATTGATTATAAACGGCTTACAAGTTGACCCTATCGATATATTAATAAACATTCAACCTGTTTTAGTGGTTAAGAAAAAAAGAGACCGCTGGCGATTTGTCGGTATGAACGGATTAAAGTTTATCGCTTCATTTGACTACTGTGAATATTCTTCCCCTCTTAATCCGGGCGAAACTGAAAAAATGGAAATTATGGAAATCGCTTGCGAAAATCATCCTAAAGAATTCGAGGAATTATTTAAAAATCAAATGCAACAACTTGTTCGCGAATTTCCAACAATTGTGCGTATTCAACATAGTGATTTATTTATCGGTTATGATAGTTTACTGCAAACCATGTTTAAAAAAATTAAAGAAACACCACCAGTATAACAGTGGTGTTTATTTTTTTTATTATCAAAAAATTCAGTAATTAAGGAATATTTTTGTTATTGCATAATACTAAATTTATAATAAAAGTGTTTAAGTTTAATTTGTTTCCTTGAATTTATGCAAATAATAAAACAAAAATTATTTGTCTTTAAATATTTTAAATAATATAAAAAAAGGTTCTTCTCTAAACATTAATACTATAAAACATATTAATTTTTGTAATACTATTTCTGTAAGTATTTACGATTTATAATGCGGAATAAATTTGTATTTACATGTCTACATATTTTTTTTACATAAAAACTTTTTTATTATTAACCAAATAAAACAAAAAGTTTATAAAAACAGTGCTAAAAAGCATTGGATATATAGTTTAGTTCATCGTTTAACACTTCCGCCACATCAAATCTAAAATTTGCATCGGTAAGTGATTTTTCTTTTAAATATAGAAGAGCCACCTTTCGAATCTTATCTTGTTTTTTTGGTGTTACTTCTTCACTAGGTGCGCCAAAATCTAAAGTTGTTTTACTTTTAACTTCAACAAAGATTATAACATCTTTATTTTTTGCAATAATATCAATCTCACCTAACGCATTTTGATAGTTAGTTTCTAAAATTTTATATTTTAATTTTTTGGCTATATATTTTTTGGCTTTGACTTCTCCTTGCTTGCCAGTTTTTAAGTTTAAACTTTTTTGCTTTACTTTCATTTCTACCCCACTTTAGATATGCTAGAAATAAAGTTTTTAAGAAAAGATTGCCTGTGAATATTGCAAGCACCAAACTTTTTTAATTTTTCAATATGTTCTCGTGTGGGGTAGCCTTTATGTTTACCAAAATTATAGTTTGGATAGATTTCGCTTAATTCTTGCATTTTTCTATCTCTTGCAACCTTTGCAAGAATGGACGCACACGCAATATTATAACTTTTTGTGTCGCCTTTTATAATACTTTCGGTTGCAACTTTTGATGGTATTTTAACAGCATCAATAAGAATTAAATGCGGTCTTACACTTAATTTTTCTATACAATTTTGCATACCAAGTTTAGTTGCATTTAAAATATTTATCTCATCTATTATATTTTCATCAATAAATTCAATATGATATGAAATTGCTTTTGTAATAATTATTTCATATAATTCTTCTCGTTTTATAGGAGAAATTTGTTTACTATCAAAAACACCTTTTATTATATTTTTTTTATCAAGCGGCATTAATGCTATAGCAACACAAACAGGACCAGCAAGCGGACCTCTGCCCGCCTCATCTATTCCTGCAATTAGCATAGTTTCTTTTGATATGTATTTTCTGTCAAAGTTTTCTAATTTCCTTAATTTTTGCATGAGCAACCTTATTATTTTTTATTTTTACTTTTTGTTTCATTTTTAGTTTTAATTTTAGTAGATTGTTTTAATTTTGAAATGTCGCGCACCCTTTCTAGTGTAATTTTTCCAAGTTTATTTTGCTTAAAATCATTAAGTAGCACAAACGCACCTCTATCATAATCAATTTCATTACCTTTTAATAAAAACTTCCGTGCCTCGCAAATTTTTTCTAATACTTCAATTGGTTTGTCTTCACTTTTGATTAATATATTATATCTGTTTTCTAAAAGCTTTTTATCAATTTTTAAAATATCTTGGATAAAATCAAGACTAAGGTCGGCTATATCCAAAACATTATCTTTAATGCTTCCAATATATGCTAAATGATGCGCCACAAAGTCGTTATCAAAATATGGCCAAAGAGTGCCTGGCGTGTCTAGAACTTCAATTCCGCCACCAATATTTATCCATTGCTTTCCCTTAGTTAAACCTGCAATATTGCCCGTTACTGTTTTTGCTTTTCCGCAAAGATTGTTTATAAGTGTGCTTTTGCCGGAATTTGGAACACCTAACACCATAACTCTAAAAATTAGCTTTATGTTTTTCTTTGTATACTTTTCACTGTGTTTTATTTGAACTTGATTGATAGCAGTTAAAAGTTTATTACTAGAACCACTAGCAACACTGTTAAGCATAACGCAAATTGAATTTTTATTAAAATACTTATACCATTCTAGTGTGTCCGTGTCGTTTGCCATATCGCTTTTGTTTAACACATATATTATTGGCTTGTTTCCAATAAGTTCTCCAAATTTAGGATTAACGCATGAAAAAGGAGCTCTGCTATCTAAAACATAAATAACAGCATCAACAATATTTATTTCTTTTTCCATCATACGCAAAGCTTTTGTCATATGCCCCGGATACCATTGTATTACCAAAACACCCTCCAAACAATTTGTAATTATATTAAACAGTTTTTAGAGCAATTTGTCAACCTCTTTGTGAATTGTTGCTTTTAATAAAAGATATTTTATGATTATAGATTTTTGCTAATGTTTTATTTTAATTTAAAACACAAAAAAACTATATTATTTTATACGAATAAATTTTCATTTTTTATCTATTCTTCTTTACTTTCCTATGTTAACTTTTGTTTCACTTCAAAAAAGCTTTTCCAATGATGTATTGTATATTGTTTTATACGAATAAAATTATATTTATAATTATAGTAGTAACATTTATAATTTGATTTTTATCTATTAATAATTGCATATATTTAATATATTATTTTCTATATATTAATTGCAAATTATTTAAAACAAAAAACACAACAAAAGTATCTTAATCAACTTACTTTTACTTTCCTATGTCAACTTTTGTTTCACTTCAAAAAAACCTTTCCATGGATTTTTTTGTTCCACTCGCTGGCAAGCTTTTTTCATTGTAATTGAATTTGGTTTAATGCGGGATAGTTCCTCCCATGCAATAGGAAAGGAAACTGTCGCATCTTCGCTTACTCTTAATGAATATGGCGCAACCGTGGTGGACCCTTTTATATTTCTCACCCAATCCACATAAATTTTGCCTTTTCTTTTATCTTTTCTGCTGTTAGAAGTATATAAATTTGGCCACATTTCTTCCATAACTTTAGACACTTTATTCGCAAAATCTCTAAAAGTTTGCCAATTAGAATGCTTTTCAAAAGGCACTAAAATATGATATCCTTTTTTTCCACTGGTTTTTAAAAAACTAACTAGTCCCAAATTATCTAACAAACTTTTTAAATGTTTCACACCTTGTCTTAATGCGGTCAAACTTACATCATCATTAGGGTCTAAATCAAAAATCATTATGTCGGGCTTGTTTATACTTTTTGCCATGCTTCCCCAAATATGAAATTCTAGCGTACCTAACTGGACTTCATTGATAAAAGCAGTTGAATTTTTTAAATAAAAATAATTGTTTTTTTCATTGTTAGAATCTGTTTCATTAGACTGTAATTCATCTTTTTCTTTTGCAAATAACCCATAATTAACAGGTGGTTTTCCGTCTTTTTTAGCAAGATTTCTAAAGTAAAAACATTCATCACCCACGCCCTTAGGACAACGCACGGAAGTTATAAGCCTGTCTTCGATATAAGGAAAAATATGCTTAAAAATATACGCATAATAAAGCACAATATCTAACTTTTTAACTTTGGATTTATTAAAAACAACTTTGTCTGGGCTAGTGATTGTAACGCCTTCCACTGTGTAATTTTTACCGTCCATCTTTATAAACGATGCTAGTTTTTTATTTATTTCCACACTGCTAATTTTTGTTTGTGTATTCTCCGCAATCTCATGCATTGTTCTTTGAGTTTTAATGCTCGTGTTAAAATCTTCAATATTATATTCATTATTTGAAAACTCGTCGTTTTCTTTAATAAGCAACCAAGTGTTTTTTTCATCTGTTTTAAATACTGTTAGCAACCAACTGCCAACTAATCTTTCTCCATAAATAGTGAATTTTATCGTGCCTTTTTCTAAACCCTCGTCAACATCCCCATATGGTTCCCACTCGCCTTTATCCCACAACATAACAGTTCCACCACCATACTCCCCTTTAGGAATGGTTCCTTCAAACTCAGCATAATCTAAGGGATGATCTTCCACTTTTATAGCAAGACGCTTATCAGTAGGATTAAAAGATGGACCTTTAGGAACTGCCCAACTAAGAAGTACACCATTCCACTGCAAACGCAAATCATAATGCTCTTTTCTAGACATGTGATGCTGAATACAATAAATTAATTTCTTAGACGATTTTGTTAAGTTTCCTTTTGGTTCAGCGGTTTTATAAAAATCTCGTTTTTTATTATATTCATTTAATTTTTTAGGTTTATTCATATTTAAAATTATTTCCAAATTCGTTTATTGCAACCTGTTTTTTGTAAGTTTAAAATTTTTGAAAGTCTTTTGCATAAAATTTAAACTTAAAATAATAACTACTAACATGCAAAATGATAATTTTATAACGGATAAACTATCTTTTTAAAATATAATATTTTATTATAATCGTTTTGTTGGTATATAAACATGTAGAATTAATCTTGTATTTATTTTAAAAAAGCTCAATGTATTTATTTAATTAATCATATAGAAGTAATAAAAAAAGTTGTTACTTAAATAAACAACCTTTATTATATTTTTTTACAACATTTTTTACTTAAAACATTTTCGGTTTGCGAAAAATATTTGTATAACTTAATAATTCATTATTTAATTTACGTTATTTTTTTTAAGCCTACCACTCATGAATTTTCTTGATAAGATATTAAATAAATATGTGTATCCTTTTATTAGCGGATAAATTATTAAAGTAAGCAAAATTATTGTAAATAACATTGGCAAACTAATTACTGTTAGCCTAAATAAATCGCTTAAAAATAACACACTAAAAATAAATACTATAATAAGACTTAAAATGAGCACAATACGTTTCATATTTATTGGCATACAAGTTCGAATTAACACCATAAACCCAACTGCGGCAGTTACCGCGGTTGCAATGGTGGATATTTGTTCACTCGTATAATTTAAATAATTTGAAAAAATTAATAAAAGTATAATATTTGAAACAACGGTTAATGCACCGGGGAGAGCGCGCCTTAAAACATTACTTAAAAATTGTCCACTTATTTTTTGGTTATTTTTTTCTATTGCTAAAAAGAAGGCTGGTGTCCCAACGGTAACGCTACTAATTAATGTTAAGTGAATAGGGTTAAAAACATATAAGGTGTGAGCAATTATTGTAATTAATGATAATAAAAAAGAAAAAATAGTCTTCACCAAAAAAAGTGATGCAGTACGTTCTATATTATTTATAACCCTTCGTCCTTCTTGTACAACATCTGGAAGAACGGAAAAGTCTGAATTTAATAAAACGAGTTGTGAAATATTCCGTGTTGCCTCACTGCCCTCTGCCATTGCAATACTACAATCAGAAACTTTTAAAGCAAGCACATCATTTACTCCATCGCCTGTCATAGCAACTGTTCTACCCTGCTTTTTTAATGCTAATATAATTTGCTTTTTCTGTTCGGGACTAACTCTGCCAAACACTGTAAACTTGCTTGCCACTTCTTCAATTTCTTTTTCGGTTAGTTCACTCATATCAATATATTTGTCTGCATTTTCTAAGCCTGCGCGCTTTGCTATACTACTTACCGTTACTGAACTATCGCCGGAAATTATCTTTATATCCACTCCTTGTTTTTTGAAATATTTAAAAGTGTCTGGAGCTTCCACGCGGATTTTATCAGATAATATAATTAGTGCTATGCAAACCATGTTTTCATGCAATTTTTCGCCGCTTTTTAAGTGTGATAAGAGTAGCACTCTATATCCTTTTGAAAAGTACTTTTCCATTTGCTTTTTAAGCTCTATAAACCTATCTTTTAACAAAAATTCAGGTGCACCAATAAAAAAACTTCCCCTATCTCCAAACTCAGCACCGCTCCATTTTCTTTCAGATGAAAACGGAAATATACTTGTTGCCTGCCATAAAGACTTAGCAAAAAAATGACTTTTTAAAGCGTTAAATGTAGCATTATTATCGTGAAGCGAAGAGGTTAAAGCGCTTAGTATTTCATCAATATTATATTTTGAATTTTTTACTAACGGTAAAGTTTCAATCACTTCCAACTTATTTTCAGTTATTGTTCCTGTTTTATCTAGGCATAGTGTATCCACTCGTGCAAGTGTCTCAATGCAATATAGTTCTTGAACAAATGTTTGCCTATAACCCAGTCTAATAACACCAACCGCAAGCGCAACACTAGTGAGTAATATTAGCCCTTCAGGAATCATTCCTAACATGCCAGCAACTGTTTTAACAAGCACATTATCAATAGATGTTTGCCCAAGTTGCCTTAGAAATAATAATACTCCCATTGGCAAAATAATAATCGTGGTGAATTTAATTATTGTGTTTAGAGAGTTCATAAGTTCGGATTTTACTTTTTTATGCTTTTTTGCTTCTGCAGTTATTTTTGCTGCGTAGTTATCGTCACCCACTCGTATCACTCGTGCGCTACAATTCCCCGAAACAACAAAACTTCCCGATAACAATTCTTGTCTTGCATGTTTCAAAATTGGATCAGATTCACCCGTTAACAGTGACTCGTTTACTTCCACTTCTCCGCTAACGACAACTGAATCTGCGCAAATTTGTTTGCCAGAAGTTAGTAAAATTATATCGTCTAACACAACTTCCTCAACAGTAATATTATGCTCTTTTCCATCTCTTACAACATTAGCAGTTGGTGCGGACAAAAGCGAAAGTTTATCCACCATTTGTTTGGAACGAATTTCTTGAACAATACCAATAACTATATTGCTTATGACAATTCCCATAAAAAGCAGGTTTATATAATGACCAGAAATTATAACAAGAATTGCTAAAAAAAAGTTCAAAAAATTAAATAGCGTGAAGATATTGTTTTGAATAATTTTTCCAACACTTCTAGATTTAGGCAAACTTTGTTTATTTACTTGCCCTTTCGCTATCTTTTCTTGAACTTGTTTTGTTGTTAACCCTTGCTCAATTTTCATATATTACCTTTGTTTCATTATATCCCAAAACTTTGCGAATTTATGAGTATTGCATAATACTAAAATATCAAATTTTTATCTGTTAATTATTTAAAAATAATAAATTATGCTTTATATATTTAAATACTAAAAAATAAAAATTATAATTAAATAATATAAATTACAAAATTATAAATTATTTTTTTAGTAAGTCTGGACGATATTTTTTAGTTTGCTCAACTTTTTGATGCTCTCGCCATTTTTTAATTTCTGCATGATTCCCTGAAATTAAAACGCTTGGTACAGCTAGGTTTTTAAAAATTTGTGGACGGGTATATTGTGGATATTCTAGTAAATTATTTGAAAAACTTTCTTCTTTTGTGCTAGTTTCATTGCCTAGCACCCCGGGAATATATCTCGATATTGCATCCACCAAAACCATTGCAGGAAGTTCTCCACCTGTTAAAACATAATCGCCAATGCTAATTTGTTCATCAATACATAATTCTATAACTCTTTCGTCTATTCCTTCATAATGCCCACAAACTAAAATTAAATGATTTAATTTTGAAAGATTAGTGACAGTGTTTTGAACTAATGGTTTGCCTTTGGGAGAAAGATAAATAACATGACTATCTTGCTTTTTAATGCTCATTATTGCATCATACAAAGGCTCTGGCATCATCAGCATACCGTCACCTCCGCCAAAAACATAATCGTCCACTTTGCCGTGTCTGTTATTGGAAAAATCTCTAATATTAATTAAATTTATTTCCACAAGTTTATTTTCTTGCGCTTTGCCAATTATGCTGTGATTTAAAGCATTAAACATTTCTGGAAATAAAGTTAAAATATCAATCTTCATCTTTTATTCTCCTTTAACCAGTTTCCTCTAGTGAATATTTTTATTAATAAATTAAACTTCCATTTTTTTAATAGTTAAAAATATTTAAAACATTGATATCTTTTTATTTTAATTTTAGTAACTACAAATAATGTTTGGAGTACAACCCTAACTAACGAGGGGTGCAATTAGTTCCTTTACATTTATTTACAATCTCTTATAAAAAATCTAATATTTTATTTCAATTTTTTTCATAAAATCGCTCGAATTTTTTTTTAAATCGATACAATAAAATTTAATGCACATATTTCGTCACATAGAATTTTTTTTCTTGATATATATTCAATGTGAAAATTTAGGTTACCTCAACAAAAACGAAAAACTTTAATTATCAACTCTAATTTCATCTAAAATTTTAGCATCTAGCAATACTATCTTTTTATCTTTATCAAAAGATATTAAAACATTCCTGGCAAACGGGAACATAAAACTTTCATTAGTTTGAACATTTTCCACTTCAAAAACATCCGCTGCTCCCATTTGTAAAATGTTTTTTATTACACCTAAACTTTTATTATTTGTTTTAACTTCTGCGCCAATTAAATCTGCCACAAAATACTCATCATCAGCTAAATTATTATTCTCCATATTAGTATAAATTTTTTCATTTCTAAACTTTTCCACTTCTTCAATAGAATTGCATTCAACAAGTTTAAAAATAAGAAAAATATGACGATTGGTTATTTTCTCCACTTGATATTCATGATTTTTTATTATAACTTTTTTTATATCAATGGAAAAATTAGAGTAATGTGGTTTTACTCTAAAGTGTCCTTTTAAACCTTGAGGGCGCGTTATAACGCCAATTTCTGTAAGAGCCATTATTCTTCTCTCGCATCGATTTTTATGATATACCTTTTGTTCATTCGGCCTGTTGCGGATTTTACTATAGTTCTAATACTGCTTGCAATCTTACCATTCTTACCGATGGCTCTTCCCATATCGTTTTTGTCCACTAAAATGCGAACAACGATATCGTCACCTTCGTCTACCGAGGTTATCTGCACTGCATCTTTATTTTCCACAAGCGACAAAACAATGTATCTAGTTAATTCTTCTATCATAATTCAAACCCTATTTACTTTCTTTTTTTTTCTTATCAGTTTTAGGCGCTCTTTGTATGGGTTGTAAGATACCACTTTTAACAAGCAATGTTCTTGCTGTTTCAGTAGGGGTAGCACCAGCACTTAACCAATATTTGGTTCTTTCTTCGTTGATTGTAAGTTGGTTTGTTTCAACAAGCGGATTAAAAGTACCTAGTTTTTCTAAATACTCACCATCTCTTGACTTTCTTGAATCGCCAACAACCACTCTATAGAAAGGTGATTTTTTATCTCCAAGTCTTGTTAATCTAATTTTTACTGCCATTTTTTTCTCCTTTAATGTAATTATATATATTCAATTTTTTTAAAACTAAAAAAATTTAAAAACAAATTTATTTTTTCAATATTACTAATTTCCGCTAATATTAATATTACAACTAGTAGATTCATGCAAAGATTATTATAACCTTAAATTCATGTTTAATATATAGCATCAAATTTCCCAAATAAGCAAACAAATGTATTAATGATTTTTTTTATTTAATTATATTCTCACACATTAATTAATCTAATAACTTTAAATATGCTAATTGTTGTTTTATGCAAGTTAAGCATTGTCGTTCTCGTGGACTAATTTCCCAGTAAATAAAGAAATTATATTTTTTCCTTAGCAATTTTACAACTTAGAACGGAAGTTTAAACATTCCCTTGCCTAATCCACCGCCTCTCATTTTTTTCATAAGTTCTTTTGATTGGGTGAATTGTTTTAATAAAATGTTAACATCTTGAATTGTCGTTCCGCTACCAATTGCAATACGCTTTTTTTGGCTGCCTTTTAATAGGTTAGGATTTTCGCGTTCTTTATTAGTCATGCTAAGTATGATTGCTTTATTGCGCTCAAACTGAGTTTCATCAATATCATTAAAATTTATTTTACCTGCACCCGGAATCATTTTTAGAATATCTTTAACTCCGCCCATTTTTCGCATTTGGTCAACTTGAACTAGATAATCGTTTAGCGTAAAAGAATTTTCTTTAAACTTTTTTTCTAATTTTTTTGCTTCACTTTCATCAAACGAACTTTGTGCTTTTTCAATTAAAGTGAGCACATCACCCATATTCAAAATTCTGCTTGCCATACGGTCGGGATGGAAAATTTCTATGTCATCAATTTTTTCACCAATACTGCAAAGTTTGATTGGTTTGCCTGTTACTGCTTTAACACTAAGTGCTGCTCCGCCTCTAGTGTCACCATCTAATTTTGTTAACACAACTCCTGTTATATCTAGTTCTTTGTTAAATGCTGTTGCAACGGTTACTGCATCTTGCCCCGTCATACTATCAACAGTTAATAATATTTCTGTGGGTTTAGTTTGCTTTTTTATTTCTTTTAATTCTTTCATGAGTTCGTCGTTGATGTGCAGTCTACCGGCAGTATCAATGATTACTGTGTCGTAATTTTTTTTTAGTGCATATGAAACTGCATTTGATGCAATTTTTTGAGGCTTAGATTTTCCTTCATCGTAAACTTCCACCCCTGCATTTCCGCCAACAACCTTTAATTGATTAATGGCTGCTGGTCTATAAATATCACAAGCAACCAGCATTGGATTTTTACCTTGAACTTTTAACAATTTTGCAAGTTTTGCGGCAAAAGTTGTTTTTCCTGCACCCTGCAAACCACATATCATTATAACTGTTGGAAGTTTGCTAGCAACTTCAAGTTTATGACTTTTACTACCCATCAAATTAGTTAGTTCTTCATGAACAATTTTTATTACTTGCTGGCCGGGTGTTAAACTTTTTAACACTTTTTCACCAACCGCTTGCTCCGAAATTTTGTTTATTAAATCTTTTACCACTTGAAAGTTTACATCTGCTTCCAAAAGCGCAATTCTAATTTCACGCATTGCCTCTTTAATTTCAATTTCTGTTAGTTTTCCACGATTGGTCAATTTTCCAAATATATGCGAAAGCCTCATGCTTAAATTTCCAAATGCCATAAGTTCTCCTTTAATAAAACTATTTATATAAAATGCTTAAAATTTTATCTTCCATTTCTTGCTTACTTAATAACTTTTTAATATCTGCATATTTATCTCTTAAACCAAGCTTGCTCTCAATATCTTCAAGCGTGGAAATAGATTTTTTTATCGTATCATAAATTGCTTGACGGGTTATATTATTATTGTTTGCTATCTCGCCCAATGATAAATTTTGATAGTAATATGCTCTTATTATATTTTGTTGATTGATTGTTAACAAATTCCCATACAAATCAAATAATTCACAAATTTGTAATTCGTTTTCAAAATCCATTCAAACTCCTATAAGTGTAAAGCATTTTAACTTGATAGTTTATTTTAAAGCATTTTTAAAAACAAGTCAATAGATTTAATATATTTTTTTATATAATCTTTAAATCTAATGCACATAATAAATAAAAATTGCAGGAGAACAAAAATGGCTTATTCCTATAAAACCGCCCTTTCTTTTGGACTTGTGTTTGTTCCAGTTACTCTTCATACTTGCATAAAACCAAATGATATAACTTTTAATACTTTATATAAAGAAACAGGAGAGCGCATTCGTTATCATAAAACATGCGAAACTTGTCCAGAAAAACTATCGCAGGACGATATTGTTAAAGGTTATCAATACGAGAAAGACAAGTATGTTATTTTAACTGATGAAGAAATTGAAAAATTAAAAACACCCAAAAATAAATCTATTGAGATAGAAAGTTTTGTGAATTTAAACGAAATTGATCCTATTTTTTATGATAAAAGTTTTTTTATTAAACCAACAGGCGCAGAAAATGCATTTTTTTTAATACTAAAAGCGCTAGAAGATGAAAATAAAGTGGGCATATCTAAAACTGTGCTGGGCACCAAAGAGCAAGTGGTGGCAATACGAGTTATAAACGGACAAATGGTGTTAAACACCATGCACTATAACGATGAAATTCAAGCGTCGCCTGTGAAAAGAAGTGAAGAAAAAGTAAATCAAAAAGAACTAGATTTAGCAAAATTAATCATTGAAAACATGAGTGGGGCATTTGAACCACAAAAATATAAAAACGAATACCGTGAAAAACTTATAACAGCAATTAATGGTAAAATTGATGGCAAAGAAATAAAAAGTGAAAAAATAAGGATTATTAAACCTAATGTGTTAAATTTAATGGACGCCTTGCAAAAATCAATTAAATTATCAGCGCCTAAGAAAACAACTCGAAAAGGCGCTTAAAATTGGTTAGGTATTTATGCAAAAAAAGTTAAGAAAAGATAATGATAAGCAGTTAGAAAGCATGGCAAAGTTCGAAAATTTGCCAGAGTTTAAAGTGGATAAACTCTCGCCAATGCTTTTAAAAAAAGCAGATAAGCCCTTTAATAGTAACGATTATATTTTCGAATTAAAGTTTGATGGTTTTCGCTGTATTGCCGAAATTACCAAGGAAAACACTAATTTGCATAGTAGAAGAGGAGGAAGTTTTAATAGTAAATTTCCGGAACTTATATGCCTTCACAAGCAGTGCAAATCTCCTTGCATATTAGATGGTGAAATTGTTTTTATAAATAATTTAGGAGTTCCCGACTTTTCTTTTCTGCAAAAACGAAGAGCACTTTTAAGCAAAATCCAAATAGAAAAATATGCAAGTGAGTACCCTACCACATTTGTCGCCTTTGATATTATTTCCGCAAATGGAAAAGACTTAACTATCTTTCCACTTCTAACACGCAAAGATATTTTGAAAAAGTTAGTAAACGAAAACTCTACTATTAATATTATTAGATACATAGAAAATAACGGCATCGATTTATTTAATGCAATAAAAGAAAAAGGTCTGGAAGGAATTATTGCAAAGAAAAAAAATAGCATTTACCACATCGGCAAACGCAGAGATGACTGGGTTAAAATAACCACTAAACCACATGATGAATATAGACAATTTAATAATAAATTAAAAAAATAATGTGCCTTGATTTTCTTAAAATTTTATTTTAATTAGAACAACATAGGAAATTGAAAAATTCTATCCTATATTTTACTTATTTAATCATATTATTTTTTTTAAAGCATGCTACAAAGTTTAAATATTGTTTAATTTCATATATTTTGTATCTTTTTTTAGTGCAGAAACAAGTACTACTAATAATCTGCACAGTAATTTAATATATATGGCATATATTTCATGCATGAATTATTTATTTTTTGATTGAGTTAACATTTTCTTTGTCTTTTCCAACTGTTTAAGTTCTCGTTTTAAACTTATTAAATATTTCAGCACAGGTGAAGTGCCTTTTTCCATGATATGAGTATAGGTGTCGGTAGTCATTTTTAAATTTGTATGCCCTGCCCATTTTTGAATTTGCTCAGTCTTTATTCCAATATAACCACACACGCTAACAAAAGTATGCCGTGCACTATGGCGGGACAAATCCATGCCTAGTTTTTTATAAAGTTTATAAAAATACTGTTTACTGCCCTCGTCGGTAATATCGGCAAACAGCAATTTATCGCTAGTTCTGTAAATTGTTACACCTTCAAAAAGTTCAGGCAGAAAAGGAATTTCTCGTTTATGTTTTTTAGTCTTAGTGTCGGGCAATTTTATTTTAATGATATTTCTAGTTTGGTCAACATCTCTATGTTTTATAGTTAATGCCTCACAAACACGCGCACCTGTGCAACAGCAAAAATAAAAAAAACGCTTATATTTTTTGTCTTTTATCGCTCTCAAAATCTTGCGTTGTTCAACAAAGGTTATAGCTTTATAATCATCAATATCTTCGATTATTTCTTCTAACACTTCTTCCTTTACTTTATCCATAGTAATTTTTCCTTTAATGTTCTATTAAACAATATACTAATCCAAGTCGTTTATTTATTTCAAACATAAATCATAAATATAATCAAAACTTATATTAAGAAATATGCAAAGTTTTAGTTGTTAAGTTATTATATTTATAAGCTTAATTTTAAAAAACGACTATAATTATATGTCTATATTACATTTAACATAAACCAATGAAAGTGTTTGCCTTTTAAATATAAACAACTAAAATTTATTTATCAAATTAAAAAGAATTCTTAAACACCTTGTTAATTTTTAGCAATTTACACTCGAATAAACTAAATTAATCAAGAATCGAATCAACAAAAGATTTTGCGTCAAACAAATGCAAATCATCTATCTTTTCGCCAACACCAATATATATAATAGGAATATTATACTCAGCAACAATGGAAAACACCACCCCACCTTTGGCTGTGCCGTCAAGTTTTGTTAAGATTATCCCATCAATTCCAATAATATCGTTAAAAATTTCCACTTGTGAAATTGCGTTTTGACCAGTGGTAGCATCTAGAACAATATAATTTTCTTTAAACCCTTGCCATTCTCTTTCCACAATTTTATTAATTTTTCTTAGCTCTTCCATAAGATTGGTTTTATTTTGTAATCTACCTGCTGTGTCGATTAATACAACATCATCTTTTTGTGCTATCGCACTTTTTATTCCATCAAAAACAACCGCGCCCGGATCTGCTCCTTCGCCATATTTAACAATTCTAGTTTTTGATGCAATTGCCCATTCGTTTAACTGTTCGGATGCTGCCGCTCGGAAGGTGTCGCCCGCTACTATTAAAACTTTTTTATCATTTTTCTTATAGTTATAAGCTAGCTTTCCTATCGCAGTTGTTTTTCCAACACCGTTAACACCCACAATAGTGATTACTTTTGGATAACCATCAGCTTTTTTGTCGGTTGTTAATATTTCCACCATAGCATTTTTTAAAAGTACTTTAAACTCTTTTTCAGTTTTAACTTTACTTTTTTTTGCTTGTTTTTTAATGCTGTCAATAATGTTTTCACATGCAACGAAACTAATATCAGAAGAAATCAACACGCTTTCTAGATTATCATAAAAATCGCTATCTAACTCCCCAACAAAAATAGAAGCTAATTTTGTTTTTATTGCATCTTTAGTTTTTTTCAATCCTGCAAAAATCTTAGACAGCATATCGTTATTTTACCTCCGCCATTTTTATAGCTTCACTTAGTTTAACTGACACCACCTTACTTACTCCCTTTTCTGCCATTGTAATTCCGTAAAGCACATCACTATTTTCCATAGTTTGCTTTTTATGAGTGATTAATATAAACTGCGTTTCATGAGAGTATTTTTTCAAATATTGAAGAAATCTATTCACATTCGCTTCATCTAATGGTGCTTCAATTTCATCTAACAAACAAAAAGGCATAGGTTTTAATCTTAGAATTGCAAACAAAATTGCGATTGCAACAAGTGCTTTTTCGCCGCCCGATAACAGTTGGGTGTTCTTTAATTTCTTTTCTGGCGGATCAGCATAAATTTCAACGCCTGCTTCTAACACATCATCGCTATCCACAAGTTCTAGTCTCGCTTCTCCACCATTAAATAACTCTTTAAAAATTTTACCGAAGTTTTCGTTGATTTTATTGAACTCCGTTAAAAATTGCTCTGTCATTTCACTGGCTAAATCTTTAATAACTTTCTTTAAGTCTTCTTCAGCCTTAATTAAATCTTGCGCTTGTTCGTAAATCTTTCCGTGTCTTTCCACTAATAACTTATAATCTTCGATTGCATTCACATTAACTGTGCCTAGTGCAAAAATTTCATTTTTGGTTTTGGATATATCTTTTAATCCTTGCTTTAAATCAAATTTTTCTTGTTTGAAATTTAAAGCGGTAGCATAAGTTAGTTCATATTCTTCCCAAATTCGCTCTTCCATTTGTTCAATATCGGTGTCAACTTTAGCCAAATTGAGTTCTTGTTGATATTTTTTGTCTTGCAAATTATTCACCTGAGTTGATAATAAAGAACGGTCTTCGTCTAATTGTTTAAGTTTTATTTGAATATCTGATTTATTTTGTTCTAACTTTGATAATTCTTCTTTTGTTTTAGAAAGCGCACTTTCTTTATCAGCAGTATCTTTAGAAGATAAAATTTCGCTACTAAGTTGATTATTTGCTACTAACTCGCTTTTTATCTCTTCACATTGACTTTCGTAGTTAACAAGTTCGTTGTTGTTTAGTGTTTGTTCTAAGGTTAACCTTTCAATCTCGCTAACAAAAGTTGTAATTTCTTTTTCCAATCCATTTATTTCTAATTTAACTTTTAAGATTTCACTGGATATTTCTTCCCGTTGATTTTTAAGTTCAATAAACTGCGATTGATTGTCTGTTAGCTCCAAACTTGATATTTGCTTTCCATCATCCAGCCTGCTTAGTTCGTTTTCAATAGTTACTAGCATTTGACTAAATTTAGCCAAATCACTTTCACATTTATATTTTTGGTTGTCTAATTCGCTTTTGGATGCAACCAAACCATTGTAAATTTCGCTTTCTTTTGCATACAAAATTTCACTTTCATGAAAAGCATTTGTGGATTGACTCAATTCTTTTGTAATTGCATCATACTCATCATGGGAAATATTATTATTTTCTATAAGTTGTGCTCTTTCTCGTGTTAGTTTTTCAATTACCCGTACGATTTCACCGATTTCACTATCGCGTGATAAAAGATTGGTAACATATGCTTTCTTACTACCTCCCGTAACACTGCCTTGTGGAGAAATAATATCGCCATCTAATGTAACAATTCTAAAACTATAATTCGTTTTATTGGCAAGTGCTATTGCATCATTGATGTCTTCCACAACAACAGTGGAACCTAATAAACTAGATATAACACTTTCAATTTTAGGATTATATTCCACCAAATCCTTTGCAATCCCAAGCGATAAAGAATTAATAATTGAAGCAAAATTTCCCCCAATATCTCTTGATTTTACTTTATTTATTGGTAAAAAAGTTGTTCTGCCGTATTCTTTTTCTTTTAAATATTTTATAAGATATTTTGCATCTTCTTCTGTATTGGTAACAATGTTTTGAACAGCACTACCAAGCGCCATTTCAAGCGCAATTTGAAATTTTGCAGGAACCTTTATAAGTGATGCAACCACGCCAACAATTTTAGTTTTCAATTCATTTTTGTTTTCAGCATCAGTTAATAGTCTTTTAACAGTTCCGTTAAATCCTTCATGCTCTTTTTTCATTTCTTCTAAAATTTTCTTGCGTTGATGAAGTGAAATAATAGTGGAATGCGATTCATTAATATCTAATTCTAGCGATTTTATAGTCGCTAATTTTTCACTTTGTTCTACTATTAGTTTTTCCGTTTTATCTTTATATTCATCCCTTTCACTATTGGCACTGTTTAAACGCTGTGCACTTTTATTTAGCAGGCTCACCATTTCGTTAGCTTTTTCTTTTAATTCTTCGCTTGTTTTTGTTAAGTTGGAAAAATTATCTTCATAGGTTTGTTTTTCAACTTTAAGCGCAGAAATTTTGGCTTTAACATCGCTCATTTTATTTAACGAATCAAATAACTTTTTTTGTGCTTCAGCCGCCTCATTTTCGCCACTTTCAAGTTCTGCGTTGATAGCTTTATATTTTTGTTCTAACTCAATTAGCAAACTTCTATTTTGAATGAGAGATTCTTCGTTATATTTTTTATTACCAGAAATTTTAACTAGGTCGCTCGTCATTTGTTCTTTTAGTTTTACACGCCTATTTATTTCACTTGCGTAGCGATTGCTTTCCGCTTGTAGATTTTTAATTTTTTCTTTGATTAACACTGACTGCCCTGCAAATTTTTCAAGTCCAACAGTTAAGTCTAAAATTTCTTGATTTTGTTTTTTTAACTCAATGTCTATATTATTAATTATGTCATACGATTGATTATAATCAGCAACGGTTTGGCTTAGCGCAGTTTGTTTGTGAGTTAAATCTTCCACAATAGCGTTTATTCTATTTTGAATAGCATCTTTTTCGTATTTTGTGTTGTCAGTTTTATATATGTATGCGTTGATTTCAAGTAACTTTAATTGTTCTTTTAAATCTAAAAAAATTTTAGCAGTGTCAGACTGCTTTTTTAAAGGATGCATTTGTCTATCTATTTCGCTAATTATACTATTAATATTATCTAAGTTTATTTGCGTTTTATTTAAATTATTTTCTGCTTCTTGTTTTTTTGCTTTAAAGCCAGCAATACCTGCAGCCTCTTCAAAAATAACTCTGCGGTCGATAGGTTTACTACTAACAATCTTGTCTACCATGCCCTGCCCAATAATGGAATAACCGCTTTTGCCAATTCCACTATTAAAAAGAATTGCAGTTATTTCTTTAAGTCTACAAGGATGCCCGTTTAATAAATACTCACTAGCGCCATTTTTATATAGTTTACGCGTAACAGTAAACTCATCATATGAGGTGTTAAAAACTTTGTTATAGTTATTAAAAGACAGAGTCACCTCACAAAAGTTAGAGCCCTTTCGTTTTTCAGTGCCTTTAAATATAACATCTTGCATGGAAGAACCACGAATATTTTTACTACTTTGTTCACCCAGTGTCCACTTAACTGCGTCCGCAATATTACTTTTGCCACAACCGTTTGGACCTACTATTACATTAATACCTTCTTCAAAAACAATTTTTGTTGCATCAGCGAAAGACTTAAAGCCAACTATTTCTACTTGTTTGAAATTCAAAACTGCCTCCAATAATATAAAAATTGTCTAAAACAGTATAACAAAAAACCAACTTATCACAAAATAAATAAGCGATAATAGGCGTTTATTTATTTGGTATATTTTTGTCGTTTATAAAGTTGTACACTTGTAAGATTTGTCTTAATTTAAGATACATATTCATACATGGTATCTTCAAATTAAAAACAAGTGTAAAAAACACTTGTTTTTTATGGTTATAAACTCTGTTTCAAATTTAACTATTCAACTTTTATTTTTTCTCTCATTTCATTTAAAGGTATTGAGGCTAACTTGTTTTTTGGCCATAAATCGGCTTTGTCATCTTTTTTTCTTGGATACAAATGGAAGTGCAAATGAAACACTGATTGACCTGCTTCTTTTCCGCTGGCGTTTAAGATATTAATCGCTTGGTAGCCACAATTTTCAACATAATGCTCGGATAACTTTTTCATAGTTTTCATAACATGCAAATAAGTTTCTTGCGGGATTTCCATAATATTTTGATAGTGCTTTTTAGGAATAACAAGTGTGTGGCCGTCAATGTCCTTTGCCACATCCAAAAAAGCAAGCGTATGTTCATCTTCATACACCTTAAAACTTGGAATTTCTCCTTTTATTATCTTGCAAAACACACAATCATCTTTCATAATTATCTCCTTTTTAAATTTTTTATATCTCTTCTGCTTTCATACCATCTTTATAAATATTAATTAGTTTTACAGAAATTATTTCGCCATTTTTATAATGCTCTTTACTTTGCACATAAGTTTTAATATAGTTATCGGTGTAACCAATAAAATAATTTTCACTTTGATTTTCCAGCAATAGTTCTCTATTTTTTCCAATTTCGCTTTTATAATAATTTTCGCTTATTTTTTCTTCTATTTTAGATAGCTTTTCGTATCTGCTTTTTTTTATTGTTTTAGGCAAATCAATTAACTTACTTGCAGGTGTGCCCTCTCTAACGCTAAAAGGGAAAATATGTATTCTACCAAAACCAACTTTTTTTACAAACTCAACTGTGTTTTCAAACTGCTCATCAGTTTCAGTTGGAAAACCAACAATAATATCTGTTGTAATGTTAGCATGTGGAAAGTATTTCCTTATTAATTCACACTTTGAATAGTACTCGGCTGTGGTATATTTCCTGTTCATTTGTTTTAACACTTCATCATCACCGGATTGCAACGATAAGTGAAAATGTGCCACAAAGTTTTTAGCACTTTTCATTGCGGTTAAAAGTTCGTCGTTTATAACATTCACTTCAAAACTGCCAAATCTAAATCTGCTATCCACCTCACCTAACTGGAGAACAAGTTTAGAAAGAGCAAGTTTTCCATCAATCTTATAATCGCTTATATCAATTCCAACTAGCACAATTTCTTTAGTAATTAAAGCCAGACGCTTTGCTTCTTCCACAATCTCGTTTATATCACGACTAACACTCCTGCCTCTAAGATATGGAATTATGCAATAAGAACAAAACCTATTGCAACCATCTTGGATTTTTAAAAAAGCACGAGTATTTGATAAATAAGGTTTTTGTTGCTGTGAACTTTCAATTATGTTCGCAAAATGATTATCAACCTTGCTTTTATTATCTATCTCTAAAATATAGTCAACTATCGAAACTTTATTTTTTGTTCCAATCACTTTCAAAACATTTTTCTTTTCTTCAAATTGTTTAGCATTATTTTCACTAGCGCAACCACATATAATTATATGTGCAGCTTTGTTTAATTTTAAGATTTTAGAAATAACTTGCCTGCTTTTTCGCTCACCTAGATTAGTAACCGCACATGAGTTAACAATATAATAATCTGCTTTTTGCAACTGGTCTGTCACCAAATATCCGTTTAAAGACAAAAGATAAGCGAGATAATTACTTTCATTTTTATTAACTTTACAACCAAGTGTTATAATTGAAACTTTTTTCATTTTTTCCTTTTGGATTTTTTTCAAATTACTTGTTTATTAAAATTAATTTTTTATCTGCATTTAGCAAAATTTCCAATTTGCATATTAAAAGCTATTTGTAAGCTCTTTTATCAAACAATGCAAATAATGAAGTATTTAATAAAATAAACTAATACCAAGATATTTAAAAATTATGGTTTTAAAATTGATAGAATCTTTTTTTACAGTAACAAATTTTTTTATATCTCACCAACAGCAGACAACACCAAAGTTGAGACAGCAATACTAGCCGTTTCTGCTCTTAAAATTCGTTTGCCTAAAGATATACTTTTTAGATTTTTACATTTTTCTAACTCACAAATTTCATTAGCCGAAAAGCCGCCTTCACTTCCAACAATTAAAGCAATGTTATCTTTACTGCAAATAGTGTCATATATACTATGCAAAGTGTTAAAACCTTCCTTTTCATTTGCAAAAATCACTATTTCAAAATTATTTAAAATGGCAATCATATTTTTAAAACTAAGTGTTTTTTCAACTTTCATCGACATACTTCTACCGCATTGCTTTGAACTTTGAAAAGACACTTCTTGCAGTTTATCTTGTTTATTATTTTTATCTTTAACTGTTGTAAATTCGCTTTCGAACGGATGTAAATTAGAAACACCTAATTCATTCAATTTTTGCACAATTAAGTGCATATTATCTTTTTTAGTTAGTGCTTGAAAAACTGTTACTTTTCTTTTAGGGTTTGCTGGGTTTTTTTCTTTTTTTATCATTTCGCATATAGTTTCATTTTTTTCTATTTTCAAAATCTTACAATGATAATCAAAATCATCATTAATAATACAAACTATTTTATCACCTTCAAGCAAGCGTAAAACATTTTTAAGATGGTTGTGTTCCCCACCATCAATAATTAATTTGTTATCATTTTTTCTTGCTAAAAATCTTCTCAAGTTTTTCCTTTTATTTGTCTTGTTTCAAACTTGCTATGTATCTTATTTTTGTTTACATGCATGTTTAAACTATTTATTAGCAAAATTAATTGCACTAAACTTTTATGTCGTAACACTCCAAAATAACCTTTATATTTTTCTTAAAAAAAATGCCCGCCGATTTATTTAAACGGCTATAATAAATACCACTGCCGTTTTTTGTTTTCTCTCCCAATATCTTTACTAATATTTAAATATTTCTCTCCCGCTATTTAATTTAAATTTAATTTTTTGTCAGTCAAGATGTTATAAATAATTTATAACAAATTTTTCTTTATTACTATTTATTTCTTTCCTATTAATGTTTCCACTCTATCTAAAACTTGTCTTGCAATCTTCTTTGCTTTTTCTGCACCGGTTTGCAATATTTCATCAATAAGTTTATGGTTGTTGATATAATAATTATACTTTTCACGAATAGGTGCAAGTTCCCTGTTAGCAACTTCGTTTGTTTTTTTCTTAACTTCACCCCAACCTATTCCTTTTTCAAAGGCACGAATCATCTCTTGCTTTTCAACGCTAGTTGCAAATAGTTCATAAATCTTAAATATCGTTGTATCCGTGCTTTTTGGCTCATCAACGCTTGAACTATCGGTTACAATTCTATCAATATGTTTCTTTAAGGTTTTTTCATCTTTAAAAAGCGGAATAACGTTATTATAACTCTTGCTCATTTTTCTGCCGTCTAAACCTATTATAGTTGCAACTTCTTTTTTTATAAATGCTTCCGGCAAATTAAAACACTCACCATAAGTAGAATTAAAAGATTTTGCAATTTCGCGCGCTATTTCAACATGTTGTTTTTGGTCTATTCCTACTGGAACGAAGTTTGTATTCATTCCTAATATATCTGCTGCCATTAAAACAGGATAATTATATAGTCCCATGTTTACATTATGGTCAATATCCTGACCGTTTGTTTTGTTTAGTTCCACTTGTGCTTTATACGCATGTGCACGGTTCATTAAGCCCTTTGGTGTTACATTGCATAGTATCCAATTTAACTTAAATAATTCGTCAATGTCAGATTGTCTATAAAAAATAACTTTGCTTGATTTCGCTAGTCCACACGCCAACCACGCAGCAGCAAGTTCATAACAATTATTTTTAAATTCGTTTTTATCTTTTAAAGTGTTTAGTGCATGATAATCTGCTAAAAAAAACATAAAAATATCATCATCTTTTGATTTTTCTATCATTTTTAACGATGGCAAAATTGCACCAAAATAATTACCGATATGAAGATCGCCAGTTGGTTTAATTCCCGTTAATATTATTTTGCCCATATTCCCTCCATTGTGGAAAAGTAATAATTGTTTCTCTAGTATAAACAAAAAAAGCAAGCACTGTCAAATTATTTTAAATTAATAAACTTGTTAACGAATATATTTACTAAGCATGCCTCTATCTTACAGTCTTGTGAATTTATAAACAAATTAATAATAAAATTGCTTGCATTTCTATAAATATTAGTTATTCACTTTAACCGACTTCCATTCGCACAAAACTTCGTTAAAAGTCGCGCTTACTTTCTTCGCTTTTATCCATATCTATTTCATATATATTAGTTAGTTATTCACTTTGACCGACTTCCATTCGCACAAAACTTCGTTAAGTCGCGCTCACTTTCTTCGCTTTTATCCATAGAACGCTTTTTTATATATTAAAGTAAATACTTATAATTCCACATTATATGTGCTACTGTTTATATAATTTTGCATGACTTTTTCTCCTTGTGTTTTTTTAATAACAGAATAAATCTTTATTGTAACACAAAGATGATTTTTTTCTTAGCGGTATACTTCTATTAAACTCCAATCTATCTAGTGTTAATAGCAAAAAAAAGAATAGAAAAAATCTATTCTTAAAACTAAAATTTTTTTATAAAATGGACAAAATTTTAATATCTAATCAGTGTTTTTTAAGTTATATTTTTCTGCTTTTTCAAACATTGTTTTGATATCATTAGGGTCGCTCACTTGTCCCACTCTAAAATGCAGTTGCGTTTTAATTTGATATATAAAAGAGAGTGTCAACATAACAAAGGCTAAGCACCAAAATAAAACATGAATAGTAAATGCAATATTCCAGCAAAGTACGGCAGCTGAAACTGCAAAGAATAACATGGCTATACCAGTTATAAGTAGTCCAATAGATGTAAATAAATCCAAAATATAGCCTTTAGGTTTCATTAAATACTCTGCGTTTTCAGATTCTTTATTTTTTTGTGTTATAATCACATCGGTGGTATAACCAATAAATGAATCTAACACTCGCAGTTGTCTGTTTTTTGCTGGTAGTTGATTAATGGTGCAAACTACTTCTTGATCAAATAATTGAATGTCGGTTTCTGCATTCTTATCATCAAAAACTCTTAATATTTTTAAGCCCATATTATAAATAGTCTCTTTGGTCTTTCTTATAAATTCTTTGAATCCTTGTTCTTGCTTTTTAACAAAAACAATTTTATTTCCTGCTTTCCAACTGGTTATCATTTTAGTAAGCAAATCTTTGTTTATTGCTTCTTTTGCTGCATAAATAACAGTTGCAGAGTATCCCTCACAGTGTTTCATAGCAAGCATAATAAGCTCATGTTGACTAACTTCCATATCTAACTTAATTGCACGCACATCATTGTTTTCCACAAAAATACGCCTAACATTTGTGAACGAGCTTTCAGCTTTACAGTTCATAGCAAATATTATTTCATAGTCAACTTGTGATTGGTTGCAAACTTCTTTTATATCAGCATAAATTTTATCTAGATCCACATTGTTCAACGCAGGAACAATAAATCCTAACTTCATATTTCCTCCTTTAAAGAAAATGAAATATAAATAATATTAACTTAATTTTACCATATTATTGGCGATATGTCAAGATTTAGGTAGGTATTAGTAAATGCTTTACTATTTTTTTAAATATCTTTAGCAATAAAACGCCATAATCTATTTTGATCAATTTCTTTGGCATAATTAATGCCTATGCGTTTTTTATAGTTTATTTGTGGTTGTGCTCCATCATCTTCTATCCATAGTATATTAGATATTTTTAAATCTTCGCCATAAAATGTTTTATCAATTCCAAAATATCTGGTTACATTTCCCGGTCCAACAGCGCCCTCCACTCCTCTGATTAGCACACCCTCAGGACTTCCTGCCTCACCAGAAACAATGTTAAATAAAAAATGTATGCCATAACATAGATAAACATAAGCCACACCACCCCTTTCAAACATTATTTTGTTTCTTTCAGTTTTCCCTTTATATGCATGACTTGCACTGTCAATTTCGCCCATGTAACACTCTGTTTCTATTATACGAGCCTTCCTTACGCTCCCATCATCAAATCTTCTGCATAAAATTTTACCCAACAACTTTGGTGCCAATTCGTTTGCACTTAATTTAAAAAAATTTTCATTAATTCTTTTCATATAGCTATTATATCACAATGAGATATAAAAATTATACATACTAGCATTGGTTTATTTTTGTTTTTCTAAAAAAAATCATGACTATTATACTGTTATTGCACCGCTTATTTAACCCAAGCAACTTTATGATAGTTCTTTTTCGCGTTTAATATAAAAAATTTATTAATTCTTTTTTAAATAATTAGAATTATAAAATTTTGCCAACATTTTTGGTATAAAAAAAAGATAAGCAAAGGTCAAAGCATCTAGTTTCGATAGCATAATGTTGTTTAATTAATGCAAAAACCATGCAAGAATAAAGTTACAAAAATTTTTATTGTAAAATGTTGACAATGAAAAAAAAATAGTGTATCATAAACAAGTTAAGTAAATAGTCAACATGTGGCGGTGTAGCTTAGTTGGTTAGAGCGTTCGGTTCATACCCGAAAGGTCATAAGTTCGAATCTTATCACCGCTACCATAAAACCACTATGTTAATTTAACAGTTTAATTGGTCCCATGGTCAAGAGGTTAAGACATCGCCCTTTCACGGCGGTAACAGGGGTTCAATTCCCCTTGGGACTACCAAAAAAATTTATGCGTACATTTTTTTCTTTAAAAATGAATTTGCAGTTTCGTTGTTTATATAAGCATAAATAGATATCCACCGGCGTAGCCGGTGGTTTTTTAGTTGTGGACATAGACCTATTGTGCTAGCGGTACCCATCGCCTATGACATGCGCCACAATATTCATCCAAAGTTTTCCATTCACTAATTTCATATGGCACTTCACCACGAAGACCCATATTTATATCTATATTTGGCTCTAATAAATTAAATAATTCTTGAATTGTTCTTGAATCCCATAATATTCACCTTATTAATGAGTATAGCAATAGGTGTGTTTATATTTATTGAAATTTTTATCATAAAATTACATTAATAAATATATCAAAGATAACAATATTTTGGCTTATTTAAAAAAGACAGTAACTTAAAAATTACTGCCTATCTTTTATTCTTACAAAAGTTACCGTATTTGTCACGTTTTATTGTCTTCCAGTTCAAACTTGGCTTTTGTTCTGGTCTTTGTGTTTTGAACATTATGCACGGCACGCCACTTATAAAAAAGTAAATGATTTGCCGTGCGTTCAAACGCTGTTCCGATTGGCGGAGAGGACAGGATTTGAACCTGCGGTGCCTTTCGGCACACACGCTTTCCAAGCGTGCACATTCGACCACTCTGACACCTCTCCAAAATTACAAGAGAAAATTAATCCAAAAATTCCAAAATGTTTCCTCAACATAATACAATTAAAATCGGTTATATAACAATAAAAAAACAAACGAAATAATAATAATAAAATAAAAATTATAACTATAAAACCTTGTTATATCAAACATTATATTATACCATAAATAAATAAATTTGTAAACAATTAAGTATGATAATTGACTGTATTTTGAAACACCAACCATTAAAAGTATGGTTACAAAATACAAATCTCTCTACATACATATAACACTTATAAGTTGATAAAATTATCTATGATTTGTTTATTTAAATACAAATTTTTATTGTTATTAAAATAATCAATCTAAGTTGATAATTTTTGCTTTAGCACATAGTACGAGCATTATAGAAACGAAAGGCTATTATAAATGCTTTCTTTTTTGGTTAAGTTGATAATTTTTGCTTTAGCACATAGTGCGAGCATTATAGAAACGGAAGGTATTATAAATGCTTTCTTTTTTGGTTAAGTTGATAATTTTTGCTTTAGCACATAG
>CALNBM010000074.1 GCA_937874195.1 uncultured Clostridia bacterium
ATGGTGCTGGCCCACAACGGAAACCTCATCAACGCCGACCAGCTGCGGGAAGAGCTGGAAATGCAGGGAGCCATCTTCCACTCCACCACCGACACCGAGGTGATGAGCCATGTTATCATCCGGGCCCGGCTGGAATCCCCCTCTATCGAGGAGGCCATCTCCCGCTCTATGAATAAGATTCAGGGGGCATACTCCCAGGTGATCATGTCTCCGCAAAAGCTGATTGCCGTCCGGGACCCCAAGGGCTTCCGGCCCCTCTGTATGGGCAAACTGGGCGAAAGCGTGGTCTTTGCCTCGGAATCCTGCGCCCTGGACGGCATCGGAGCCACCTTTGTCCGGGATATCGATCCGGGAGAGATTGTCATTGTCACCCGGGATGGGGAGGGCAAAGTGCAGATTAGAAGCAACCGCACCCACTGCGGGGAAAAGGGCAATCTCTGCGTCTTTGAGTTTGTCTACTTTGCCCGGCCCGATTCGGTGGTGCAGGGAGTCACCGTCCACAATGCCCGGGTGCGGGCGGGGATGCTGCTGGCCCGGGAGCATCCGGTGGAGGCCGACGTGGTCATCGGCGTGCCCGATTCCGGGCTGGACGCCGCCATGGGCTACGCCCGGGAATCGGGAATTCCCTATGGCCTGGGCTTTATCAAAAACCGCTATGTAGGCCGCACCTTTATCCAGCCCACCCAGGCGCAGCGGGAAGACTCCGTCCGGATTAAGCTGAATGTGTTGAAATCCACTGTGGCGGGGAAAAGAGTGATTTTGGTGATATAACAACATTGGTAAATCCTGAAATAGTTGAAGAAATAAGCAAAGAGGCCTTATAATAATATAATTTATATACAATATAGGCAATTTACTGTTTTATTTATTGAGTATATAGTTTGTTTTACTATATTTACTAATTAAATACGCTGGTCATATTAAAATATTAAATAAATAGATACACATTTATGAAAACTAAAGTCTCTTTACTATTCCTACTGCATTTATTTGCAGTTTCTTTTTTAATTCAGGCAGCTGATACTATACAGGTAAAACAGACAAAAACTCCTATACTTATTGACAGGACAGACAATGTACTCTTTTACGTAAGAATTAATGCAGAGAATTCAAAAGAATTAAGTGATATAAAACTACGTTTTTCTGAGGAGGTAAATCTCAGCGAAATTGCAGCAGTAAAACTTTATTACAGTGGAACTGAAGCTCCACAAAGAAGTGATCAGCTACACTTTGCTCCTGTGGGACAATATATATCCAGTCACTCTCCCGGTAAAACTTTATCAGCTAATCCTTTTCTACCTCCACGGCTAGACAGGAAGTATTCAAGAGGCGTTAATCCCATTCGAAAGTTTGATTTAACAGGAACATCAACTTTTTTGCCAGAAGTATTTGACATGATACCACGCATACCGCATAGTTGTAGCACCTGACCAACAGTACCTCTCGCACCCGAATCTGCCATTAACCTAACAGGATTTAACACATGCATTCTTTTAAGCACTAAACCTTTGATTTTGTCGGTTACTTCATTCCATAATTTAACATTTTTATCAATCTTTTCATTTTCAGTTATGAATCCACGGCGATAGAACTTTTCATTTTCTTCCACTTGATTTTCAGCTTCAACGACGATTTCTTCTTTTTCACTTGGAATTTCCATATCAAACACATTGATAGTTATTGCACCAATAGTGGAATATTTATAGCCAAGTTCTTTTATATTATCCAGCATTTTAACAGTAGCAGTAACGCCTAACTTGTTAAAACACTGTTTAATAATAGCATCTAGTTTCTTTTTAGTAACAAGAAAATCAATTTCATAGTTTAACACTTCATCAATATTTGTTCTATCAACAAAACCGATATTTTGAGGAATTTTACTATTAAAGATAGATTTACCAACAGTAGTTTTTATTCTTTTACTAATCTCTTTGCCTTCAAACTTACAACTTCTTCTTATATAGATTTTTGATTGCAGTTCGATTGCACCTGCTTGGTACGCAGCATAAGCTTCATTCTCATCTCTAAAAAATTTGCCTTCACCTTTACCTTTTTCTTTTTCCACAGTTAGATAATATACGCCTAGTACCATATCTTGAGTTGGAGTTACAATAGGCTGGCTATCGGCAGGTTTCAACACATTGTTTGAAGCAAGCATTAATATTCTTGCTTCAGCAATCGCTTCTGGGCTTAGTGGCACATGCACACTCATTTGGTCACCGTCAAAGTCAGCGTTGAATCCACCGCAAACTAGAGGGTGTAAACGAATTGCACGGCCTTCAATAAGCACTGGTTCAAATGCTTGAATGCTAAGCCTATGCAATGATGGTGCACGGTTTAGAAGCACTGGATGGTCTACTATAACTTCTTCTAATAAATCCCAAACAACTGGTTTTTGTCGTTCTATTACCCTTTTTGCTGTTTTAAAATTCATGGACAAATTCTTTTCCACTAATTTTCTCATAACGAAAGGTTTGAAAAGTTCAAGTGCCATTTCTTTTGGAAGTCCGCATTGATAAATTTTTAGTTCAGGACCAACAACGATAACCGAACGGCCAGAATAGTCCACGCGTTTTCCAAGTAAATTTTGTCTAAAACGACCTTGCTTGCCTTTAAGGCTGGCAGTTAAACTTTTTAATTCTCTTTGTCTTGGACCTTGAACCGCTTTTCCGCGCTTGCCATTTTCAATTAATGCATCCACAGATTCTTGTAACATTCTTTTTTCGTTTCTAACAATTATCTCAGGAGCACCAATAGAAATAAATTTCTTTAATCTGTTATTTCTATTAATTATTCTTCTATATAAATCATTAATATCACTTGTTGCAAATCGTCCGCCGTCGAGTTGAATCATAGGACGAATATCAGGTGGTACGATAGGAACAACATCCAACACCATCCATTCAGGACGATTACCACTTTTTCTAAGTGATTCAACTACTTCTAATTTTTTGTTTAATTTAAGTTTCTTTGGGCCTTTAGCATTTTTTGCTGCTTTTATTAACTCTTCGCTTTCTTTATCTAAATCAATTTCTTGCAATAATTCTTTTACTGCTTCGCCACCCATTCCTGCTTTAAATGTGTTCGCACCAAATTTCTCACATGCTTCTCGATATTCAGCATCGGATATAACTTGCATTTTTTCAAAGCCGGTTTTTCCCGGCTCAATAACAACATAGCTAACATAATAAACCACTCTTTCAAGTTGCTTACTATTAAGTCCTAGTAATAATCCAATTCGAGAAGGAATATTTTGCGTAAACCAAATATGAGTTACTGGAGTTGCTAGTTCAATATGTCCCATTCTTTCTCTGCGCACTGAACTTTTAGTAACTTCTACCCCACACTTGTCACAAATCACGCCCTTATGACGAATTCGCTTATATTTACCGCAATGGCATTCCCAATTTTTCTTAGGTCCAAAAATTCTTTCACAAAGAAGACCGGAGGTTTCTGGCTTATGTGTTCTATAATTGATTGTTTCACTTTTAGTAACTTCGCCATGGCTCCATTCCCTGATTTTTTCGGGAGATGCAATGCTTACTTTAATGCTTGCTAAATTATTTAATTCAAACATAATTCCTCCTATTCTTCTTCATCATCTAAATCATCAAATAAGGCTGTTTCATCAAATATACTGTCGAAATCTTCGCTTTGCTCCAAGTCTTCTTCCAGTGTCTGCTCAGTGTCAAACTCTAATTCAACATCTGTGATTTCTTGCTTTCTTGCTTTTACTGCTTCCACAAAAGTGTCAACATTATCACGGTTTAAGTCAATCAACTCAAATTCGTTTCCTTGATTATTATGCAAGCTTACATTTAGTCCCAGTCCTTGAAGTTCTCTAATCATAACCTTAAAAGATTCAGGCACTGATGGTTGTGGCAACTGAGTTCCTTCCACAATTGCTTTATAGGTGGCTAGTCTTCCTTCCGTGTCGTCGGATTTAATGGTTAGCATTTCTTGAAGCAATTTGCTTGCGCCATACGCTTCCAATGCCCAAACTTCCATTTCCCCGAATCTTTGTCCACCAAACATTGCTTTACCGCCTAATGGCTGTTGAGTAATATAAGCATACGGACCAGTTGCGCGAGCGTGCATTTTATCATTAACCATGTGTTCAAGTTTGATATAATACATATATCCAACTGTTACAGGGTTTTCAAAAAGTTCACCTGTTCTGCCATCATATAATTGAATTTTACCATTTGATGGTAAATTATTTTCTTCAAGCAAAGATGAAATATCTTTTTCGGTTGCGCCGTCAAATGCAGGAGTGGCAATTTTAATACCTAGTGCTTTCGCTACTAATCCCAAATGCACCTCTAACACCTGACCAACGTTCATTCTTGATGGTATACCTAGTGGGTTTAGCACAATATCAATCGGTTGACCGTTTGCCATAAACGGCATATCTTCAACAGGCAATATTCTACTAACAATACCTTTATTTCCATGGCGTCCTGCCATTTTATCGCCCACGCTAATTTTTCGTTTTTGAGCGATAGTAACTTTAATCATTTCATTAACGCCTGTTTCCAGTTCGTCTTTGTTTTTTCTAGAAAACTTTTGAATACTAACAACCACACCATTAATTCCATGTGGAACTCTAAGCGAAGTGTCTTTCACATCTTTTGTTTTCTCACCAAATATAGCACGAAGGAGTCTCTCTTCTGGTGTTGGTTCTGTTTCACCTTTTGGTGTTACTTTTCCAACCAATATATCCCCCGGTTCAACTTCTGCACCAATACGGATAATACCATCTTCATCTAAGTCTTTTAACGCTTCTTCACCTAAGTTTGGAATATCACGAGTTATTTCTTCGTCACCAAGTTTTGTGGTTCGGCATTTAACTTCTTCTTCTTTTAGCGTTATAGATGTGTAAATATCTTCTTTAACTAATCTTTCGCTGATAAGAATTGCGTCTTCATAGTTGTAGCCTTCCCAGTTCATAAAGGCAATTAGCATGTTTTTTCCAAGTGCTAATTCTCCGCCTTTTGTGGCATAACCATCGGCGATTGTTTCGCCTTTTTTAACTTTTTGACCGGTTTTTACTATTGGCTTATGATTAACACAACTTTCTTGGTTGGTTTTGAAAAATTTAATTAATTCATAAACATCAATTCCACCATTGTCAGCTTGAATTTCGATACGATTTGCATCAACAAATTTAACAACACCAGAATTTCGTGCTACCATTATAGCGCAGTTATCAAGTGCTATTTGATGCTCCATACCAGTTCCAATAATTGGAGCTTCGGTTGTGATAAGCGGAACTGCTTGTCGTTGCATGTTTGCACCCATTAATGCACGCGCTGTGTCATCGTTGCCTAAGAAAGGAATTAGTGAAGTTGGAACACTCACAAGTTGGCGAGGTGCAACATCCATGTAATCAACTTTATTTGGGGCAACAACAAGTATATCATTCTTAGACCTTACAACAACCTTCCTGTTGAGAAACTTTCCATCATCATCAAGAGGTTCATTGGCCTGTGCAATAAGATAATTATCTTCCTCATCTGCTGTCATATATATAATTTTTT
>CALNBM010000075.1 GCA_937874195.1 uncultured Clostridia bacterium
CCTCGGTTTCTGTCTATAATCTTAAAATCGCAAGGGCGGTATAGCCCTTGCAAAATACTTTAAAGAGAGGTTTTTACAATGAGTGTTATCGTTGCAAAACGAAATGAAAGTGCGGCGCAATTTATAACCACCGCCATAGAGTTATTAAACTACACAACTAGAATGGTGACAAAATTTCCAAAGAAATATACTTTTTATGGATTACACCATACATACGAATTAGCACAAATGGTTGTGGATGATTTAATAAGGGCAAATAGCCTTTACTTTAATACTGCACAAACCGATAATTTTAAACCAAGGCAAGAGTTGTTTGATAAGGCAATGGGCAACCTAAACTGCTTAACAAACCACCTTGGCTATATAAAAGGCTTGGTTACAACAACTACTATTACCGATAAACAATGGTTATATTGGGGTATTCTTATAAACCAAACATTGGCATTAACTAGGAAAGTAAAAGATAGTGATGCCAAAAGACTTAAATAAAATCTTAGGTGCATAATTGTAAACATTTTTGGGTCCAATGCTTGGCTTCGTTCCCCTTACAGTGGCACCAGCAACTATTTCTGCAATATCAACTACACGGGTTACATCAACGGCAGCAACGCCAACAACACCAATGCGACCCGCCTCGGACTCCGTATAGAGTTTACCCAAACAAAGTAACGAAAAGTGAAAACGGGTTTTACGGAAGGAATTATGCTCCCTTGCACTAAAATGCTAAAATTTAAACTTTGATACATTTTGCTTTTACAAGCAAGTAATGTTTTGAGTAATAACTCACAAAGAAAGGAGGATTATGGAATACACATTTGAAAATGTTTTTACCTTTGATAACCTATATAAAGCCTACTTAGATTGTTGTAAAGGAGTTGGGTGGAAATATAGCACACAAAAATATAAAATTAACGCCATGGCTAACTTGGCGAAAACTTACCAAGAATTACACAATCAAAAGTATAAAAGCAAAGGGTTTTATGTGTTTACCTTGCGAGAAAGAGGCAAAACAAGAACAATTAAATCGGTGCATATTAGTGAGCGTGTAGT
>CALNBM010000076.1 GCA_937874195.1 uncultured Clostridia bacterium
GGCTCATAAACTCCTGCATGCAAGTGTCCTGACAGTGATACCGTTTTCGTTGTCCCGCTTACCGTAAGTGGAGACGTATTATTCGACGTTGTGCCCCAGCTTACGGGAGTGCCTACAGACGAAGCAGGAACATTAACCCAGTGCGTTCCGTTGAACTGTAGCAAGTTATTGGCGGCTAGAGAGGTAAGCATAACATCACTCAATCCTGAAAGAGAACCGCCACCGCCTCCGCCTCCAAAACCGTGCAAAAAACCAAAAATCGTTACGCATGTATATAACTACTACAACTATTTATGCGTAAGCGGAAGTTGTAAAGGAAGTTACAAATGTTGCAACGCCCAAAGTTGTTTTTGTTCGATACAAAAAAACATGTTATCTTCTAACATGTGCCATGAAGTTTTCCTTTGGAGTAAAAATTCGTACAATTAACTAATAAATGCTATATTTTGTTCAATGTTTTCGGAAATACTTTGGAAATTTAATTTTTTTATTACACAATTAACGGTTGTTTTAAACATTCCTTGACTTTTTAAGTTTTTTTATTAAGATTGACTATTTTCTTAAAATTATGCTTTCAAACCATTGTTCTTGAAACTCAGTTAAAGCTCTTATTTGGTCATCGGTATAGTTTCGTCCTTTTTCCATTACAATTAATTTATCATCGTTATCATTAGTTCTATGAATAATGGCAACCACTTCTCCTTCAAACTCATTTAACGGCTTATGAATCCCTAAGACATAAGCGTCTAGTTCTTCGCCATCTCCTGAAACAGTATTTGGAATATAGCCATAATTCACTTCGTAAATAAAACCATGTTTAGGGTGTGATGAACCCAAAGGTCTATCCATTTTTACATTTACTATTTTACCTAAATAATTTTTATTCATTTTATTACCTTTAGTAAGATAATATTATAATTATATTTCAAAATCAAACGTATTATCTTTATAATCTTTTAATTTTATAATTTTATTGTTATTTTCAATTTTTGCCGTTATATACTGCGTGTAGTTAAAGTCATAATATTTGTATTAGAAATCCGCCTTTTTTAAAAAGTCCATGCGCCCGACTTCAAACCGAATAATATATAATTTGAATGATGAACAATGCTATTTGATTTGTTTCTGCATACCTGACTGTAAGTTTTGTTTCTGTTTGCATAATTAAAAACTTCCTAATATTTTAAATTTATTTTTCCACAAAAACGAGTTTATTCATCTGGGAGTAAACTCGAAAGTTATTGTGAATTAATTGGCGACAAAGAAGAGCAAGTAATTAAGACTTCTTTACATATATTTACAATGAAGATAAAGAAAATGCTATATTGATATTAAACCAAAGAATAGGCAAGAAAGTAGGCAACAAAAAATAAAATATAAAAAGTAAAATAAAAAAAAACAACACAAAAACAGCATTTTAACTATAAAAAAAGCCTAAAAATAATGAAATATAAAATCACTAACTTTCCGCCAAAAAGTAAAGGGCGCTATCTATCGCCCTTTTTTTAGCTTCCAACCTAAGTTTTGTATTTTTCTGTATATGTCGGATTTGCATTTAAAAGAACAAAACTGCCTTTTTTCACTTTAAGTTGCGATAACCAAGTTTATATATTAAACTTATTATGCCACTATAAAAAAGTTCTAATCATAAAAAGTTTAAGGCTTTGTTTGTGTTTAAATTAATATATTTATTGTTAATTGTTTTTTCTAAATTTTTGCATTGATTCTATTTTTAATTTTTATTTGCGGAAATCATTTCTATCAAGTGTAATTAATCGCCTAATTTTAGGAGGGTTAATGAAGGTGTTGTTGTTGGCCTGAAATTAACTGTTCCTCCTACCTCGCTAAAAATAACAAAATCTAAAACATCGTTAGCATTTAATCTGATAATAAAATCTGAAGTGTCACTAATTGAAATAATATTTACAGTTAAACTATGCTCCATTTCTGGAATTATTATCCCATTAATCCTTAGAGCAATTTTCACTTCAAAAGCATCTCCGCCTGATGTTAAAGCGGAAAATTTTTGAGTAACACTATAGTCACCAGTTACAATTATTGTAATTGTATTAACGCCCAACACAACATTTTGATAAGGCATTTGATTAGGCATGGGCAATTGTTCCTCTATATTTAAAGGTGGCACAATGATACTGCTTATACTTTTATTAAACAATCCACCATACGCAACAATTTGGGCCTGCCCAGTTGCGCCAGTTGGACCTGTTACACCTCTTGGACCTTGAACTCCTTGCGGACCTCTCGGACCAATTGCGCACTGGCAACAACAATTAGGAAATGGATTACAACTGAAATTGCAACAATCATCTTTATAAAAATTATTATTATTCATAATTATCCTTTAATTCTTCTAAAATCATATTGATTTAATCCATTTTATGCTGATTAAATCTAATTGGATACTATCAAAATAATTTATCGTTGTTAGTAAACATTGTTATAAAAAAATTAAAATTGTATTGAGAAGAAATCCTATATAATTAAAATGATAAATTTTAAGTTGGTTTTATAAGATTATTTAACGAAATTCTAATAAGTGAGTTAAAATGAAAGAAAAATAAAATACTTGTAATAACTTGACAATTTAATTGTGCAAGATTTATAAATATAACTTAATTTTTTGTAAATATCAAATATCTACTAACAACAATTATTACTTATTTAAATGGGTGTCATTTTAAATTTAATCAACATAGAATGTATTAAATCAATATGATTTTAAAAGAATTAAAGGATAAGTTATGTATAATAATAATTTTTATAAAGATGATTGTTGCAATTTGTGTTGTAATCCATTTCCTAATTGTTGTTGCCAATGCGCAATTGGTCCGAGAGGTCCGCAAGGGTTAAGGGGACCACAAGGCATACAAGGTCCTACTGGAGCAACAGGCGCAACAGGCCCTACCGGTGCTACAGGAGCGACAGGCGCAACAGGAGCGACAGGTCTTACAGGTGCAACAGGCCCTACTGGTGCTACTGGAGCGACAGGTCCAACCGGACCAACTGGTCCTATATTTATTCCGCAAGGAACATTTTATACTTTTGAAACAGGACCTTTTGAACCCGGAGCAATTATCCCAATTACAGATGAAACTTCAACAAACACGCTAAATGCATTTGAAGTAACAATAGATGGCAGAGTCAGTGTTGTAAATGCTGGCGTTTATCTTGCCGATGTGCGTATACAGCTGGCACCGGGTTCCGCAGGAGTATTGAGACTGCAAAAAAATGATGAGAGTGTTGCTGACTCATATTATAGCTCTTTTTTGAACAATGATACAAATTCAAGCGGCTTGTTTGTTATCAATACCATTTTAATAATAAATGCGGGCGACACAGTATCATTAATTAATTTTGAAGGTCCTCAGTTTACTATAGAACTATTGGGAATGATTGATAATGAAGAAAGTCCAATAGGGAATCCCACATCATCACCGTCAGCAACAATAAGATTAGTGCGCTTGTCTGACATATAAAAAATTTAAGGATTGACATTGATTCGGGTTGACTTGATTTTGTTGCAATAAGGCATCTTAGAACTAATAAAACAAAGTGATTACAAAATTAAAAAATTAGCAAAAATTTAAAATACGACAGAGTTAACCGACTCTCTTCAATTTTAATAATTACTAAAAAGCCACTTTAAGTCTGTTAAGACAAAGTGGCTTTTTTATATGGAGGAGAACACAAGTTTTGGCAAAAGAGTAATATCAATGGTTTGAAATGACTTTTGAAAAAACTTCTAATAAAACTTTTCTATCAGGAAACTCAGAGAATATTATTTTAGTAAAAACGTACTATGAAATTCGAAAAAGGAAGTTTAGCACATTTTAATTTATCTCAAGAAAAAAATTTTATAATTTAAAGAAAATGTTAAACTCATCTGTAAGAAGATTTTAAATTTTAATCATTTTTAGAGTTAAAAAATGTAATTTTTTTAATGCAAAAATTATTTCAATTATTAATAATAATATCAAAAAAAGTTTTCAAAAAAAATAAAATATGATATGATTATATTATAAAAATATAAAAGGAGAAAAAAACATGGCAGATAAGAAAAAAGCTCCTGCTAAAGCTGCTCCAGCAAAACCAACAACAAAGAAAAAATAACAGCTTTCGGGTATTAAGTTTTAAAAATTACCTCGGCGAAAAATGTTAGCAGATTCGCTCTCAAACAAGTATAGTCTTTCATTCTCTTATGTTCGACTATTTTTTATACAATGGCGCGTGGGAGTGTTCTAGGATTGCTTTCGTCACTTAGTGTGATTCTTACATAGCGATTTTCTAGATAAGTTTACAATAACTTTAAACAACATTATATAAAACTTTTAAATAACTCGAAAAAAAGATATGAGAGAAATTCTTTGAAGTTTATCTCTAACCTTCCGTCAAAAAGCCTGAAAAATTCAGGCTTTTTTATATTTTTTTAGTGTTGATAACTTAATCAAAAAAAACCATATAAAGTGTAAAAATAAAAAAATTAATGTAATAGTTACGGTTGCCGTTTTTTAATCCAAAAAAGAATGCTTAGATTGAAATTATATTAAATATATTAGGCATATTGATATTAAAGGTGCTAAACGATATAAGATATTTAATACTTTCATGTGCTATTATTTTCCATTGAAATAGAAGATGTGATGACTTTTAAAAAAAGTATCAAAGAAATAGGAGTGAAAAATATAGTAAATAAATTATATAGGTAGTTGTATGTAAAAAGTGTTGATATCGTTAAGTTTTTTAAAACGAACAACAAACACGAATATATTTAATTTTTTAATTAAAATAAATTTTTTTATATGCCGGTTATAGTTGCCGTTTTTTAATCTAAAAAAAGAATGCATAGATTGAAATTATATTAAATATATTAGGCATATTGATATTAAAAGTGTTAGAATAAACGGTGTAAGAAAAAAGCAGTGCATCAACATTTTATTTATTAAAAAAAATAATCATATCAAAATAAATTATTTTACATTAAACAAAAAAATTAAAAAACCAATGAAAAAATAATTAGCGGATTTTTAAAAAAGAAAACTTATTTAAAATTAATTAATGCGTTAAAACAATAAAAAACTATTAGTGGAATTTTTAAAAGTATTTAAAAAAATTACTAATATATCAAAGTAAACTTTATATTTGTAAAGAAAAAACATAAAGAAATCAATTCATCAAAAGAAAATCAAAACACAAAAAAGAATCAATAAATTCTAAAAGGTAAATCCATGAATGAAATAATATTAAAAGTTGAAAATCTAACAAAAAAATTTGGAACTTTAACAGCGGTAAATAATGTATCTTTTGAAGTTAGAAAGGGACAATTTTTTGCATTTTTAGGGCCGAACGGTGCAGGAAAAAGTACTACCATTAAAATCCTAACAACTTTACTTCAACAAGATAAAGGGAATTTTTATTTAAACAATCAAAACGATGATATATACATAAGAAAAAACATTGGCGTTGTGTTTCAAGAAAATGTGTTAGATGGGTTTTTAACAGTTAAAGAAAACTTGCTTTATCGCGGAGCATTATTTTTAAAAACAAGAGAAGAAATTATAAAAAGATATAATGAACTAAAAGTGCAGTTTGAGTTTGAATCATTTGAAAATAAGCAATGCAGGTTTTTATCGGGTGGGCAAGCACGCAGAGTGGAAATTGCAAAAGCATTTTTCGGAAATCCTGAAATTTTGTTTTTAGATGAACCAACAACAGGTTTGGATCCTGAAAGTCGAAAAATGGTTTGGCAAATCTTGGATGAACTTCGAAAACAAAAGAATACAACTATTTTTTTAACAACGCATTATATGGAAGAAACAAATGATGCAGATTATGTTGTTATAATAAACAAGGGAAAAATTGTTGCAAATGGCTCGCCTTACGAACTTAAAGAAACTTTTGCCAAGGATGTGTTTAAGGTTGTGCCAAATAATAAAGCGGAATATGCTAATTATTTGAAAGCTAAAAATATTACTCATAAAAAAATTGCAGACAGTTATGTGGTTTATGGCAAAGATAACAGGGAATGCTTAGATATCTTAATAGAGAACAAAGAAAACATAAAACAATTTGAGTTAATTAAAGGTACAATGGATGATGTGTTTATTCATGTTGTGGAAGGAGGAAAGAAATGAGTGAATTAATGACTCTAACAAAAAGACATATTAAAACTTTCTTACGAGATAAAGTAAGCGTATTCTTTTCCTTTTTAAGTATTATAATATTGCTCGCGATTTACTTATTGTTTTTAGGCAAAGTTTTTTCAGCTATACCGGGAATTGATGCGGCACAGCAAGGCAGGTTTACCATTGGATACATAATGGGTGGTGTGTTAGTTGTGGGTACACTTACATTATCTCTGGGAGTGCTGGGAGTTTATGTAACCGATTTGGAATCCAAAAAAATAAATGGTTTTTTAGTTACCCCGGTTAGCAGACAAAAGTTAACGCTTAGCTACTATATTGCAACGGTTGTTGTGACACTGGTACTAACAATAATAATGTTTTTGTTGGCATCTTTATATTTAGGTTTAAATTCAGGCGTATGGTTCAATTTGATGTTAGTTTTACAAGCAATAGCAGTGTTAACTCTTTTTTGTTTTATATCTGTTTCATTAAATATGGTGATTATGACCTTTGTGAAGAGTAGTAACGCATTTGGCACCGTTTCTTCGCTGGTGGGCACATTAATTGGTTTTATATCTGGAATTTATATTCCATTAACCATGCTTGATGATTTCACGCAAACTATTGCTTCCATTCTGCCATTTTCACACATGACAATGTATTTGAAAAAATTACTTATTGGCAATGATATATTAAGCAAAATTCCTGCTAAAGATATTGAAGGCATGGGTATTGTTAACTTAAAGTTATTTGGACTTGAAATTAATGATTATTTGCTATTTGCAATCTTTACTGTAATATCCATCGGTATACTCACAATTTCTTTTTACAGAATGAATAAAAAAGCAAGATAGTTTAAAGAGAAACAAATTGTTTTGATATAAGTTTTAAAATTGTTATTATTTAAATAAATTATTATTAGGAGATATTTATGAAAAAAGATTATACTAAATTCGTAGCCGGGTTATTTGTATTATCTGTTGGCGTTTTATTTTTATTGTCGGCATTAAATGTGCTTGGCGGTGTAAGTGTATGGCGTTTAATATGGCCACTTGCAATCGTTTCAGTTGGCTGTTCAGCATTAATTCCAAAGGGCGGAAAACTAGTTGGCGCAGGCGTTATTCTGGCAGGGTTATGGCTTTTCGTTTCGCCGTTTACAACTCTTGAAATTAAATACGAATATATAATTTCGATTGTAGTTGCTCTTTTGGGCATTAGCATAATTCTTAGTTTTTTTAAAGGTCCTAAAATATTTTCAGGTAAGGGCGGTAAAAACGAGTTAATTGTATTTAGCGGAAAAGAAGATATAGTTATTGATAAAGATTATGAGGGCGGAAATGCAGTAATTATATTTGGTGGCTATACACTTGATTTATCAAAAATGGAAATAACGCATGATATTAATATATCAGCGTTTACTTTGTTTGGTGGTTTAGAACTCTTTGTGCCCAAAAATGTTAAACTAGATATAAGTACTTCTGCAATTTTTGGCGGAGTTGAAAATAAGGCAATCAATATTGATTCTACCGATGAATTTACTATTCACATTAATGTGTTTGCATTATTTGGCGGAGCAGATATAAACAATAGATAAAAATTTAACAACGGACATAATGGTGTTTTTTTTGCAAAAGCTGAAATCATGATTAATTAGTGAAACTTTATTTTTCTGATATATAAATATAAAAAAAATAAAAATCTGAGTTTTCAGGTTTTTTATTTTTTTTGAAAGTGTTAAATTTCTTAACCAATTTTTTCTGACAACATGAGCTAAATAATTCATAAGTGCACGAGATATATTTTTTTTAAGAACACAACATACTTGGATTGATTGTATTTTTTTTAAAAAATTATAAAATACAACTATAAATTGATTATTTTTTTAAAGTGCAACATTATTTAGAATTTATTATATTTTTTTTTTGGTGAAAAGATTATTATTATCTATAATTTTTTTAAAACTCAACCACCCCTTTTTGTTTTCAAAAATTAGATATTTTAAGCCTAAAACTTTCCATAATTTATCATTGCTTATTTCAGCAATTTGTTCAAACTTGTATTTATAGGCGGATATATCTTCGTTTTTAAATAAGTTGTTTTCCTCATTTCGTGGTCTTAATAGATTAATTACTGCTTCGAGTCGGTACAGTGTTTCATCATCAATGTAGTCCCCAGCAATTAAGATTTGCCGTCTTGTTTCAAAGTCGTTTTTAATATTTGTAAAGTCATTTTTTATTTGTTCAAGCATTTTATCTTTTTCCACAATTAATTCAATTTTAGTTTTGCAATCTATCATAACCTTTTCTTCCAATGTTATTGTGTCGTTAGACAAATTTAGCAATGTGTGTTTTTCAATAATTTCCAAATTCTTAATAAAATGATTTATAACTTGATTTATATTTTTATTCTCGAAATCAAAGGATAGTGTTTCGCCGTTTGTTTTAGTGCTGTTTATTACTTTATAAATATCCATTACAATTCTATTAAAAATTATGAGCATGCTTATTATTTTTCTTTTTATATCAGTGTTCATAAGTTCTAATTGCTTGTTTTTTAGTTTATTTATGTTTATATTGTTAAATATTTGAATTAAACTTGCAACTATTATTGAACTAAATATTCCTATTCCAAAAGAACCGAGAAGTCCAAAATATGGATTTTTAATATTTACAACGTTTAGTATGATAAGAATGATAGATGCTATAATGCTAATTATATATGCATAAAGATTTGATTTTTTCATGTGGTCGCTCCCTAAATTTATTGTATTTTTTCTAATCTTTATTTATTTAAAAAATAAGATATATTGATAGTGCTTTTAATTAATTTTTACTCATTTAAAAATTTGTAAAATACTTAAAGTACTACTGCTTTTATTAACGCAGTGCGTGTTCAGATATGGTGTCGTCATCTTCAAGAGAGAGTTCATGTTTATGAGGATGTGCACTTTTCGGTTTACGAATAAAATGTAGCACTATAATTGGCATGTAGGTTAAGAAAAGTAATAATAGCACCAAAACAAAATAGGTATAAATGTGTGAGAAGTTTGGGAATAGGTTAAAAGGCAATCCGTTTTCTCGCAAGTATAAGAAGTTTTGATTTTTACAAAAATAGTTTCCAAGGCTGGCGTGACCAACTAGCAATACTAGCATTATTGGAATTTGCCAACTGTCGCGTATTTTAATTTTAAAATAGCCAGTTGCAAAACATGCAACGGACACTGCAATCATCATAAAGTGGAGAAGTATGCTTTCTATGTCTAGAAATGTGAAAATTTCGAAAGCATAATAATCACCAAAAATAAATGTTAAAATACCGCCATAGAAAGTTACACCAAGAATTGGCAAAAAGAATTTTTTTGTTTTTGTTAAATAAAACGCTGGAAACACAAACGCCATAACATGACATAAATGCCAAGGTAGTATTTCAACAAACGAGTTAGTTGCAGTTGTCCATAAAAGAATCATCCTAAATAATCTTGATATCATCATAATGTAACAAAGCACTGTCGTTAGCTTTAATGCAAACTGTTTGTGTTTTTTAAATAAAAAATAAAATGCAACAATACATGTTCCCATCAGTATCATTAAAACAATATGGATAGTTGAAAATAGCCCGCTTCCTTTTGGAAGAGCTTCTTCATTGGCAAGTAACCAATCGCTAAAACTATAAAGCATTTTGTTCATAAGTGGAAGATTTTCCTTTTAGTGTATATAACACTATACATCAAAATCCGCCAAATTCATAGTAAATCCATTAAATTAAGCAGAGGAAAAACAAACTATTTGTGGGAAATATAAAAATAAAACCACGCGAATTTTTCCGTGGTTATTTATTTTTTAGTTTGATGAGAATTTACTACTTAATATATTTTTTTAAAAAACTTTTCTCTTATAGATTTTTGGTTTAATAAATAAAACAGATTTTTTATTGTAAGATAAACATGTAAATGCTAATAATTATTTACAAACTTAATAAATATAGTTTTTGTAAGCATTTTTTAATTTTTTAAAACTACAAATATTTTATTAAAGAATTTTTTTTTAATATAATATCGCTCACAATATTTTTAAGATATATTTTTTTAGTTTACTTCTGCAACTGGCACAACGGTATCTTTAAGCACATGATTAACAGGATGCTTAGCAAGTTTTACAGTGTGGCGATATTTTTTGTCATCTTTAATCACTTCAATTTTTACTTCATCGTTTGCACTATGGGCAAAAAGTGCGTTTCTAAGGTCTAATGCATTGTTGATTTCTATGTCATCTAATTTTGTTATTATATCACCTTCTTTTATATCCCATTTGTGTAATGGACTGGTGCTTGCAATGTCAATAATATATAAACCCTTGTCTTCGTTCGTCAGTTGATAATAGTTTGCAATTTCAGCGTCATAACCAAACACACCAAGATAAGGCGTTTGAAAGGATATATTTGTTGTGAGAGAACCTAATAAATTACGGAAGTTTTTAACAGGTATAGCAAATCCTAAGCCTTCGCTACTAGATATTTTTAAAGTGTTGATACCAATCACTTCACCGTTTTTATTTATAAGCGGACCACCGCTGTTGCCGGGGTTAATGCTAGCATCATGTTGGATTAGGTTGTGCATATATGAGTCACCGGATAAACTCCCCACACTTAGCGTTCTATTAATAGCACTTAAAATTCCTTTTGTGAATGTGTGTTTTAAAAGCAAACTTAATGGAGTTCCAACTGCTAACACTTCTTCACCTACGCTTAAATCATCGACTGTCGCTAGTGGTAAAAAGGGTATGCTATAACTTGTTTTTAGTATTGCCAAATCACTAGCTGAATCATCGTAAATAAGCTTTGCTTTTACTGTTTCTTTGTTAAGCAAATGCAAAAGAATATTATTCGGGTTTAGAATAACATGCGAGTTTGTTAAAATATATCCGCCACTTGCCACGCATACACCCGAGCCCACACTTTCTCCCGTTACATCACTGCTGGATATTCCCACTATAGCAGGCGATATGCCTTCTGCTATTGAAACAAAATCAGACACATTAGTGATTGTTATTAGTCTTTCACTCATATCTATATAGGGATCAATGTTGGTAGTATTTTGAGTGCAGCCGCTAAGCAGTAGCACAAAGCACATAAAAAACAAAATTTTTTTCATTTTATCTCCAATTAATTATTAAAAATATTATCTGCAAAAAATGAAAATATATTAATTTTATTAGCATGCCTTCTTATAACAATTTTTAAATTCGCTTTGAAAAAGATGCAATGTAGTGATAAAATTAAAAAAACAAATTGCGGTAGGGAAATTACAGTTTTAAAGGGTTACAAAAAAATATGCATAAAATAAATTTTAACGCAAATAAAAATGTGAAATATTCAACGTTAGACGCATTTAAAATCTTTTTCTGGTCGCTAATTTTTACGCAATTAGCATCTTTTATAGTTGTGTTTGTGCTTTCGAATATTAGTGCAACAAATGGTATTACTTATAATGAGCTTATAAGTAACAAATGGATTGTGCTTGCGTTGATGCTTATTTACCCTGCCGTTTTAACAGCGTTATTTTTCAACTATAATTCAAAATATAATTTTGATATTAAAAAAGCGTGCGGTTTAAACTTCAAGTTCGATTATATTCAAGTGGGAATAACACTGTTGCTCAGTTTTTCTTGCTTATTTTTAATTGCACCTTTTATAAATTTATTAGATTCGCTTTATAAGTGGATTGGTTACTCACCTAATAGCAATCTGTTATTTAATATGACTACTCCGCTCGATTTAATTCTGTCGATACTGGTTGTTGCACTTGTGCCAGCAGTGGTGGAAGAAACTATATTTCGTGGTGTTATCCTGCGAGGGTTACTTGGCAAGTTTAAACCGCATATAGCAATTATTTTATCGGCATTGTTTTTTATGCTTATTCATGGTTCCTTGCAACAAACAGTTTATCAATTTATCTTAGGTATAGTGCTGGGATATGTTGCAATTTTTGGTGGGATACATTATGCCATGTTATTACATTTTTTTAATAACGGGATAGTTCTGATTATTAATTATTTTTCTACCCCTGTTGATACCGTTGCACCTATAATGGCATCAAATGTGATAATTGCAATTATAATGTTTATATTTGCCATTGCTGTTTTTGTTGGTTTGTTAAAATATATGAAAAATGTTGGGAGTGTAATTGCTAAACAAAACCAGGTTATGAACAGCGAGGCCGACAAAGATATAGAAGTGATGCCAGATAGTCAAGCCGAAATTAGTAATAAATCAGGTGTGAAGGGAAAAGAAGGTTGGTTGACAACTGCTCTTAATAAAAATGAAGTTTTATATTTAACAATGTCACTTGTGTTTTCCATCAGCATTTGGTTGGCTAATACTATATCAAGTATAAGTTAAATTTTAGGGAAATATGGATATAAAAGAAAGTCGAAAATCAATCAAAACCACCTACCTTATATATTTTATAAGCATGCTTTTGTTTGTTTTAGTGCGCATATTGGTAGCGGAAAACATATTGCGTTTCACAAATAATGCCATTATTGAAAGTGTTATATTCTCAACCATAACGCAAATTTTATTGATGTTATTATTGCCTCTTACCTTATACTGTTTGTTTATGAAATCAAAACCAAAAGCAGTTTTTAATTTGTGTAATTTTAAAAAGCCTAGTTATGATGTGATTATTATTAGTGTGCTGTTTGGGTTCGGTGCATTTATCTTTAATATGCTTATTTCCAGTTTTTTTAATGGAATTTTAGGATTTTTAGGATATAGAGGTTCGGCGTCTTATGTGCCGATAGATTATGGTTTAATTAATTTTTTATTCGATATTTTGCTTGTGGCAATTTTGCCAGCAATTTGTGAAGAATTTATGCATAGAGGCATACTTCTTCAAGGTGTTAAAAGTATGGGCTATAAAAAAGCAATACTTTTTAGTTCTCTTCTTTTTGGATTAATTCATCTTAATGTTGAACAGTTTTTCTATGCGGCAATACTGGGTGGACTTTTAGCAATAATCACAGTTGCAACTAAAAATATTTGGCCGGCGATAATAATTCATTTCGTTAATAATGGAATAATAGTTTATTTAAGAGGTGCTAAGGTTTTTGATTGGTTTGGCGGAAATTATATTGAAGTTCTCATGGGATATTTTGAAGGGTTTAACTTATTTTTATTTATTAGTTTGATGATAGTTATATTTTTAGCAGTAATTAGTTTTTTGATTTTTTTAGTTTATTTACTTTTCAAGCGAACGGTTGTAAAGCAAGTTGAAACTCAAATTTTAAAAAGTCATAATCAAAAAGTTGGTATTAGTTTTAATAACACTAAGTTTGACAGCGAAATTAAAAAAATAATCGATAAATCCACAATTAATTTGGATTATAATAACATGAGAAGTATACTAGATATAGTGTTACCTAAAGAAAAAGAAATTTATAAACCAGTGTTAAGCGATAAAATATTTTTGTATGTTTCAATTTTCTTGGGAGGATTAACAACGCTATTCACATTTATTTGGGGGTTGTTATAATGAAATTTCGAATTGTTTGCGTGGGCAAACTAAAAGAAAAATACTGGGCGAATGCGTGCGCAGAATATATTAAAAGATTATCTAAATTTCATGAAGTGGAAGTTATAGAAGTGGGTGAAGAAAAAATCCCCAGGAAGTATTCCAGCGCTGATATTGCAAAAGTGCAAGTTAAAGAATGCTTGGCGTTAGATAAACATATCAAAGGATTTTTTATGGTGCTTGATGAAAAAGGACAAAGATTCAATAGTGAAAACTTTGCTAAAAAGTTAAAAAGCATTGCGGAGAAAACTTTTATTGTTACTTTTGTTATAGGTGGTAGTTTTGGTTTGAGTGAGAGCTTTAAAAGTAAAGCACATTTAAAATTATCGTTTTCCGATTTCACTTTCCCTCATCAACTAATGCGAGTGGTTCTTCTTGAACAACTTTACCGTGTGTCAACTATAAACAATAATATACCGTATGCTAAGTAAAGGAGAGAGTATGGAAGAGTTTATGGATGAGGCAATAAAAGAGGCTAAAAAATCCATTAAAACTGGAGATGTGCCTGTGGGTGCGATAATAGTAAAAGATGGAAAAATAATAGCACGCGCTCATAACACCAAAGAAAAGAAACAGTGTGCGGTGAATCATGCGGAAGTATTAGCAATTATAAAAGCAAGCAAAAAAATAGGGAATTTCCGTTTAGACGATTGTGATATTTATATAACCAAAGAACCTTGTCTTATGTGTATAGGTGCAATTCTTAGTGCTAGAATAAAAAAGATTTATTTTGGAGCGTACGACAAAAAGTTTGGTGCGATTGAATTTGCAAGTAACAATAATTTTAACCATACATGCGAACACGAAGGCGGAATAAAAAAGGATACATGCGAGAAGTTATTATCAAATTTTTTTAAGGAGATAAGAGCATGCAAATCGAATTAGAAGAAAAAACCGAAATCATAAAAGAAAAAGATGCCACAGATATTTTTGTTATTATTTTAAAAGACCTAACCAAAAAAAATTTTAAAATATTAGGTGAATATGAGCATGAATGGGTGGGAAATGCTGTGAAGTCGTATAACACCACAACTATCGACTACGATGGGAGTGTGGATGTTAAACAACTAATAAAACCAATTCTCACAAACGCACATTTCACGGTGGTTTTATTTTCCAACACGCCACTTTTAACACAAGAAACGATGCGAGATATTGTGGAGTACATAACTGTTAAAAACACAAACGCCTGTAAACTTCCCAGTGGTTATGTTTTTAAAACTATTTATTTAAAAAATGCTTTTGAAATTATCTTTGATAGTTTTTATATGAAAAACGAGCAAGATTTTTACGAGGTAGAAAGTATAAGCGATTTGCATTTTGTTTGTGATACTCTTCAAAAGCGAATTTTTGATTATCACAGTGAAAATGATGTGGAAATATTACATCCCAAAAACACTTATATTGAACGGGGCGTGTCAATCGAAAAATATACTGTTATTCATGGCGGCGTGGTACTAAAAGGAAATTGTAGGATAGGGAAAAACTGTGAAATAGATGAATTCTCCAAAATAACAAATTCAAAAATTGCAAATAATGTGAGAATATCAAATGCAGAAATTGAAGACAGTGTTATTTTTGAAAATTGCAGAGTGTTGCCATACTCTTTCATATCAAACTGTGTAATTGAAAAAAACTCCACTATTTTGCCACATAGCCATTTAACAAAAAAGAATTAATGGAAATTAAAAAAGCAAGGGAGAAAACATGTTAGTTATTGTGGGGCTGGGTAATCCCGGCAATGAATATAAAAACACATATCATAATGTGGGATTTATAGCACTTGATGCGTTTGCAAAAAATAATAATCTTAAATTTACTTCTAAGAAATATAATTCGCAAGTCGCAAAAGGTTGTATTAACGGTGAAAATTTTATGATAGTAAAACCGCAAACATATATGAATTTAAGTGGAACTGCTGTGAGTGAAATTGTTAGAAAACTAAAACTACCACTAAGTAACCTGCTTGTTATTTGCGATGATGCAGATTTGCCACTGGGCACAATTAGATACCGTAAAGTGGGAAGCGGTGGCACTCATAACGGCATGAAAAATATCGTTGAAAGATTATCAGCCACAAATTTTGCACGCATTAAAATTGGTATTGGCAGAGACGACCGTATGCCACTGGAACATTTTGTTTTGAGTGTAATTTCACCCGATAACAAAAAAATACTAGAAGAAAAATTAGAAAAAGTTACAGATATAATATTTAAGTTTATTGAAACCAGAGGACAATTAGAAGGAGAAACTATTTCGTAAATAATGTTCAAAAATTTTTTTAGCCACGGTGGAATTTTAAATGCTTTAACTAGTGCTATTGAAGAAAATTATAAAATAAGTGTTTTTGGATGTGGTATAGGTGAGAAGTTAGCGATAATGAATTGTGTGGATAAATTCATTTTTTTTGTTGCAAATAATGAACAAGAAGCAAATGAGATTTATAACTTGCTGGAAGGCATGCAGTTTAAAGTTGGACTAATTAAAGAAACGCCAAATATTGAACTTAATGATATAAATAATATTTTTATTGAAAACATTTCTATTTTAAGAAAATGCTATTTAAGGGAGTTAGACGCATTAGTGGTTGTTTCTAAAACACTGCTATATAACTGGCCAAGTAAAGATAAAATAATAGAGGAAAAAATCGAAATTGTAAAGAGCAAAAAATATGATTTAACTAACTTTGTTGAAAAACTTTCCCGTTTTGGTTATAAGCGTGAAGGTGGTGTAACAAGTCGTGGCGAGTTTAGTGTTCGAGGCGATATCATTGATGTTTTTCCAATTAGTGAAAATCAACCTTATAGGATATATTTTGATTTTGATGAAGTGGAAAGTATTAAACAAATTGACACTGCCACTTTTTTATCCACTGTTGAAGAAGACTCAATTTCTTTTTATCCAAGTAATTTATTGTCGCTAGATAAAGCGGAACTGCTGGCAAGTTTAGATAACATTAAAATAATTAATAACGAAATAAATGAAATAATATCCAAAGCCAAAGAAATGGTGGAGTTAGAAAACTATAAAAGTAATTATTGGTTTTCTGCGTTTGTGGAAAATTCATTTTCTAACATTTACGATTTTTTGCCCGAAAACACCGCTGTTTATTTTTCTGATGCAAAAATTGTTTATGATAATTTAGCATTAGAAGTTCAATTGCAACATGAACTTATTAATGAGGGAATAAAAAATAACAATCTTCTTAGCATACATGAAAAATTAAAGTTTAAATTAGATAATGCATTTAAGTTTAACCAGTTGCATTCTCTAATTGCATTCCAAAGTTTATCTAACGCGAATAAGTTATTCCACCCAAATAAAGTATTTAATTTAAAAGTTTTACCAACAACAAACTATAATAAAAACTTTGAGTTATTGCTTGCCGATATTAAACACTATAAAGATAAAAATTTTACAATTTTATTATACGCTAAAGGTGCAGAAGGGCTTAATAAAATCTCCCGTATGCTTGACGGAAAAATAAGTTATAATATTTGCCAAAATTTAGTGCAAGCAGAAAAGTTTAACATTAATATATTACCTAAAAATTATCCACTTTCTTTTTCTTTTATTGAAGAAAAATTAATAGTAATAGGCACTAGTTCTATTTTTGCAGAAAACAAAAAAGTTTATGACGAAAAGATAAAAAAGTTAGATGTTTTTTTGCCTGAGGCAGGCGATTATGTGGTGCATAATCATCATGGTGTGGGCAAATGTTTAGGAGTGAAATCACTAAATATCTATTTATCCTCATCATCTTCTTCTCTTAGAGATTATGTTGTTATCGAATATAAAAATAACGACAAACTTTATCTGCCTGTGGAAAACATTGACAGTATTTCTAAGTTTGTTGGAAGTGATAAAGCGCCAACTATAAATAAGCTAGGTGGCACTGAATTTTTAAAAACAAAAAATAAAATTAAAGCATCATTGAAAGAAATGGCTTTTAATCTTATAGAGTTATATGCCGAGCGTGAGCAAGTGGTGGGCTACAAATACCAACCTGACGACGAATTAATGATTGCCTTTGAAGATAGTTTTAATTTTATAGAAACGCCCGACCAAATAACCGCTATAATGGATATTAAAAAAGATATGGAATCTGCCAAAGTTATGGATAGACTTGTGTGCGGAGATGTTGGATTTGGAAAAACTGAAGTGGCAATTAGGTGTGCGTTTAAAACAATCACAAACGGAAGAATGGTTGCGTTTTTATGCCCCACAACTATCCTTAGTGAACAGCATTATAACACTGCTCTTGCTCGCATGAAACAGTTTGGTGTGAGTGTGGAAGTGTTGAATCGTTTTAAATCCAATGCGCAAGTTAAGGATATTTATGAGAAGTTGGAACGCGGAGAAATTGATTTAATTATCGGCACTCATAAACTATTAAATAAAAATATTAAATTTAAAAACTTAGGGCTACTAATTTTAGATGAAGAGCAAAAGTTTGGTGTGGAAGATAAAGAGAAAATAAAAAATTTAAAGAAAAATATTAATGTGTTGACGCTAACCGCTACGCCTATTCCAAGAACTCTGCACATGTCATTAGTGGGAATTAGAGATATAAGCGTTATTGAAACGCCACCTCTTTCGCGTATTCCAACAGTTGTTAGTGTTACAGAATATAGCGACTATTTAATTAAAGTGGCAGTGGAAAAAGAATTAGCAAGAGCGGGACAAGTACTTATTATTTATAACCGAGTGGAAAGCATCTATCAGTTCGCAAGCAAAATAACAAACCTGCTTGGCGAAAATGTATCGATAGGTGTTGCTCATGGACAGATGGCGGAAAAGGAACTTGAAAACTCAATTTATAGATTATATAACGGCGAGATTGAAGTTTTAATTGCTACCACTCTTATTGAAAACGGTATAGACCTACCTAGTGCAAACACTCTTATTGTTATGAATGCCGATATGTTAGGGCTTTCTCAGTTATATCAATTAAAGGGCAGAATTGGAAGAAGTGACAGACAAGCGTATGCGTATTTCACCTATGATGGAAGAAAGTTGCTAACGGAAAATGCTTATAAAAGATTGCAAGCAATAACAGAATTTTCTAGCATGGGTAGCGGATATAAAATTGCACTGCGGGATTTGGAAATTCGGGGAGCGGGCAATGTTCTTGGTAAAGAACAACATGGACATTTGCAAAAGGTTGGATATGCAATGTATGTTAGTTTGTTAAATCAAGCGGTGGCGGAAGCAAAAGGCGAAAAGGTGGAGTTAACTCGGGAAGTAAGAATTGAAACCACATTAAACGCTTATATTTCGGCAGATTATATAGAAAAATATCAACAAAGAATTTCAGCGTATATGGCGATTTCAACCATTGATAGTGTGGATAAACTACAAACAGAATTAACTAATTTGCAGGATATTTATGGTGATGTGCCAATGGAAGTTAGTAACCTATGTAAACTAGCGTTTATAAAAAATCTTGCAAGTAAAAACCGAATAGAAAAAGTTGTTATAAAATCCAAAGAATGTTATTTGCAGTTTAGCCAAGTTAATGATTTAATTAATGAACGCATAAGTGAGATATGTTCTAAGTTCCCAAAAGAAGTTGTTTTAAAATTAGATAATTTGCCTATAATTGAAGTAAATGAAATAGGCGATGAAAAAGATAGTTTACATTTCTTAATTGCATTTTTACAGGAATTTGTTTAAAATTGTGAGAATGGACTAAATTTCACTTGATTAAACTAACATAATCTAGTATAATTATCTCTGCTAGTTGTTAAAATTAGAAGTACTGGTTTTTAACTGGCAAAACTTACTTTTAAAAAATTTTATGCTAAAAGGAATGCTTAAAACTTTGAAAAAAATATTAAGAATTGCATTTTTGTTATGTTTATGTGTTGTTTCATTTGTGAGTTTTACCGCTTGCAATATGCTTTCTTTAGACACGCAAAAAGATTATAATCAAATCGTTGTTGTTGCGGGTGATTTAAGCTTCACTAAGCGTGATTTAATCGAAAACTATTATAGTTATGGTTATCAATATTATCAAAATTCTAACGATATTAAAAGTGCACTAAAACAAACTGCAAAAACAATGGTTCAACGAGAATTATTATTTGAAGAAATCAAAAAAATAATAGATATAACTAACTTTGAAGGAGTAGATTACACTAACGAAATTAGATATAATGTGTTTGATTCAATGCAACAAGCGTATGATAAAATTGAAAAAGAAATTAGAAAAGAATGGTATGATGAAGAGTTTAACGAGGCAGAAAAGAAAACTCCGTTAAGAACAGAAAAGATTGAATATAAGCCAACAGTTAAGTTAAATGAACAAAATGAGTTAATAAGAATTATAGAATCTGATGAAAATAATAACTTAGAACAGATGCCAGCCGATTTTGAAACATATAATAAAAAATTTGAATCACAAACAGATAATAAGTTAAACGCAGAAACCTGGAGCAGGTATATAAAAAGTTTACAATCTGTTGCTAAGAATGAAAATAGACCACTAGATAAGCAATCATTATTAAAATTTGAGCAAGAGCGATTAATTAAACTTTACACCAATAATAAATATATAGAATTATATAAAGAATATGTGCTTAAAAATGCAGAAATAAGCACCGCAGAAGTAGTTAGATATTTTAAAAACGAATATGAGTATCAATATTCACTTTTTAATGGTTTGTTAAACACTTCTGCTTATGACACCGCTATGTCTAAAGCATCCAGCGAATTTGTGTTTTATCATGATGAGAAAAGTGAAGGCTATATTTATGTTAATCATATTTTAATTAAATTTGGTGACACCGTTTCTCAAATGATAACAAATAAAAAAAATGAGTATGGTATTACAACCGAAGAGCAAGAAAGTGAGTTATTAAAAGATAAAAATAGTAATTACTATAAAGATTATCAAGAAATTTTAAAGGCAGTTGAAGTAACTTATGAAAAAGACGGAGTAGTTCAAAAACCAATAACTTTAAGTGCTGTTCAAGATGAAATTATTCAATCTGTTAATAGTATTCAACTTTCAGATACGCAAGAAAGGTTTCAAGAGTTTGAACGATTAATGTATTTATATAACGATGATGCAGGCGCAATGAACGCAGACTTTTATTATAATGTTAACCTCGACACCGATGTTCAAGATAAAATGTTGAAACGGTTTGCAGATGCTTCTAGAACACTTGCAAGCGATTATAACTTGGGGCAAATTTATGCTGGCGGACCATTTGATGGTTTGGTTATCACCGAATATGAAACAGGAAAATATGGTGCACATATAATTATTCATGGTGGATTATCCGGAAACTTTATAACACCTAAAAATATTGATAGTTTAACTTATGATATGTTGCTAAATCAAAAAGTTAATCCTGCAAGCGACAAAACTTTATTCCAATATTTCTATGATAAATTGCAATTAGATAATGATATATTTGATAAAGCCACAGAATCTATTGTCAACACTCGTATGAGTGAGATTGGGAATGTGGAGTATAGAGAACATTACTACAAAAATCTTTGGAGTTAAGCAATAAGGGCGGAAGTCTTCTGTCCTTTTTTGTTGTAAACTTACCAAATCATTGTTAGAAAATTTCTTTTATTCTTAAAAAAAAAGTGCAAAATTTGTGAGTCTTTTTTTGCTTTAACTAGGAAGAGTGGTTTATTTATTTGTAAATATTTTTTGCCCAAGTTGTGTTTTTACGCTGTCGGTAAAAAGTTCAAAAATTTCTACACCTGACTTTTGCGTTATGAGAGGTTTTAGCAGTATGAATAAAAATTTGCAGATATTTGTTGTAAACTTACCAAATCATTGCTTAGAAAATTCTTTATTCTTACAAAAAAAGTGCAAAATTTGTGAGTCTTTTTTTGCTTTAACTTTGGGGCAAAGTAAAGACTTTTATTAAAATTGGCTTATAATAAAAGGTTAAAAAAAAGCAGACAATTAAATCTGCTTTTTGTTTGTGTTATAATTATTTAATTTTTTAACACTTCGTCGTCGTCTTTTTCGTCTGGAAAAGTGGTGTTATATATTTTATCGAAGTCTAATTCGTATTTGCCTTTATTGAGTCTTTTATATTCGTCGAACCTTTTATGAAATTCGCGAGTTGATGCGTTGGTTACTTTTTCTAAATGCATCTTCACTTTTTCACTATGAGTATTGATAAGTTGTGCTTTACTATCGCGTTCATCTGCTGTATGTTGGTTTGGACTATATCCTTTATTATGAAGGTCTTTAATTATTTCAATGAGTTTATTTTCGTTCTTTGAATTTAAATCTTCAAATTTATATTTGTCGGGGGCTTGCAACATTATTGTTTTAATGAGAGCTAATTTATTTGGCGAGGAAACATTTTTTTCTTTAGCGTCGGTTACTTCTGTTCTGTCGCTGTCGTTTTCCACAATCACAGTTAAAATGTTATTTTTAATTAAATAATTGTTTATTGTTTCAAAAACCTGCAATTCTAATGCTTGCATAAAGCCCGAAACAACTGTTATTCTAACTGTGTTATCTTCACCGTCTATGTCAATATAATTTGTTCGCACGCAAATATCAAAAAATTTTTCACAAGCCTTTTTAATATCTAACCCAATAAAATTTTCATCTACTAGTAGTATTTTTGCTTGGTCGTTTATGGGATAGACTGTTAGCACCTTGTTATTATCATCAGTGATAAACTCCACTTTAGGATTGACATCTAATCGAATATAATGATAGTCGTGAGATTTCACGCCAAAGAAATATGTAAAAACACCTGCACCTATAAAAAAAAGGAACACAAAAGCAATAGTAAAAATTTCTTTAGTTTTGAACATTCTTTCCTCCTATTGATTGAATTTTTTTAACTTTTAAGATACCTTAAAAAAAGTTTTATTTTTATTTAGTTTTCCTTAAACTTTAAATTATTATGTATTCGTTTTAAAATTTAAAGTATTTATGCTAATATAAAAACAAAATACAGATAATAGTAAATAGTGAGATAAGATATGAAATTAGATGCAAAAATTGTTGAACTAACAAACTGCTATGGCGATTGGTTTAAAGGTAAGTTTAAAATTCCTGCTATGACTAAAAATTTATATCCATATAACAATCTTTTTTCGCCAATTAATATTAATGGACTAACTATTAAAAATAGATTGGTTTTTGGACCGATTGGAAATGTCAACATGGCAGACGAAACGGGTAGGCCAAGCATAAAAATGATTAAATATTTTGAAGAGCGAGCCAAGGGTGGTGCAGGCTTGCTAACAACAGGACTTATCCCAACTAGTTTTGGTATAGATACCACTATAACTGAAAGCGGAAAACTAACATATTTTCCTCGTATTGATAGAAGTAGAACTGTTATAGTTGGGTGGCGTAATTTGAGCTCGGCGGTGCATAGCCATGGAGCGCGTATATTTGTGCAACTAACAGCAGGGTTAGGAAGGGTGGGAAATCCGCAAGTGCTTCTAACTCAATTAAAATTTCCCATTTCTTCATCTTTTAATCCAAACTATTATATATCGAAAATTCCTTGCATGCGATTAAGTGATAGAAAAATAAGTAAAATAATAAAACGCACTGGGCAGGCATCGGCGGATGCTAAAGCTGCTAATATTGATGGCATTTATCTTCACGGTCATGAAGGCTACTTAATGGAACAATTAACAAACACGGCGTTTAACAGGCGAAAGTTTGGTAAATACGCAGATTGGCAACGCTTCGGTGTAGATATGGTTAAAGAAATTCGTAAAAGATGCGGCGATAATTATCCAATAATGTATCGTATTGACTTGTCACTAGCGCTAAACGAAACATACGGAAAAACAATGAACGAAGTGAAAGCACTAAAAAAGTTTATTAATGGAAGGACGATAGACGACACTTTAAGATATATGGAAAATTTAGTTACTGCAGGCGTGGATGCGTTTGATGTGGACTTAGGTTGTTATGAAAATTGGTGGTTACCTCATCCACCTTCTTCTATGCCATCGGGTTGTTTTTTAGATATTGCAGAAATGGTTAAAACACATTTCAAAGCAAAAGAAATAATTTCTAACACTGGTTGGGAAGTGCCGATTATTGGAGTGGGAAAGTTGGGGTATCCAGACTTGGCTGAGCAAGCACTAATTAATAATAAGTGTGATATGATTATGCTAGCTCGCCCACTTTTAGCCGATCCAGATTGGCCGAACAAGGCGTTTGCAGGCAATGTTCAAGAGATTACTCCTTGCATAGGATGTCATGAATGCATAACAGAATTTGTGGAAGGTGGGCATCCGCAGTGTGCTGTTTGTCCTCGTACTGCATTTGAAGAAGAGTATTCTCAGGAAGTATTGAAAGCAGAAAAACAAAAACGAGTGGCGGTGGTGGGGGCAGGACCCTCGGGTGTTATAGCAGCCGATATTTTAATGCGGCGTGGCCATAGTGTTGACCTGTATGATAAACATGATTTTATTGGTGGAATGCTTAACATTATTAGTAAACCAAAGATTAAATATGAAATCAAAAATTATGTAACTTATTTAGAAAATGTTGTGGCAAAATTAAAATCAAGCAAAAATTTTAAACTGTATTTATCCACAGAAGTAACCGATAAAATTCTAAAAACAAAAGGGTATGACACTGTGCTTTTCGCCACTGGTTCTAAACAAACCAAACCATCAATAGATGGCGCATCTGGTGATAATGTTGTAACAGCGGTGGATGTTTTTAATAATCCTAACCTAGTAGCAAACGCCAGAAATATTGTGATAATTGGCGGAGGGGATAGTGGTTGTGAATTAGCATATTATTTGCGTTATGAACTAGGTAAAAATGTTGATATAGTGGAATTAACTGCAACACTTATGAGTCATTCTTCCACTGCGAATAGAGGCCATTTAATTTATTATTTGCAAAAAGGCGGAGTTGTTGTTCATAACCTAGCAAAAGTTAAAAGCATAACAAAAAAAGGCGTGTGGATGGAAAAAAACATTGATAAAACAGTGCCGTCTCCATTTAACACTTGGCAACCAATTTTGCCAGAAAATATTCATAATCCACTTGCACCAAAAATTCATAAAAGATTGCGTGATGTGGAAGTGCCCGCAGATTTAGTGGTGCTTGCATTTGGCACAAAACCTAACAATGATTTATATTTTTCCGCCGTTAAAAATAATGTTGCAAAAGAAATTTTCAATATTGGCGATAGTTTTGAGTGTGGTAAAGTTTTTAATGCAGTTAAGGCTGCTTATCACAAAGCTCTTACCATATAAAAACTGCGAGAAAAGCACATATACTTCGGTTCTGTCTTCATGCCAACTGTGGTCACTTTTTTAGCACTTTGAAACTTACCGCTTTTTTCTCACGGTTTTATATTTTTGTTTTGTTTTCGTGATTTATCTTAAATTCCATGCCAGCTGCGGTCACTTATATTCAACACCTTGAAACTACTGTTTTTCTCACGGTTTTATATTATTACTTCATAGTAATTATAACTTCTTTGTGTAGTGGGCGAGCTTAGTTTATGCACTTTTCTCAAATTAGATATTTTTAAATATCGGTGGTTAAGCCAAAAAAAATGTGCAAATACTGCACAATTTTTTTTATAATAAGACTAATTTTTTATCTTCTTTATAGTTCTAAATTAAAATCCCAACTCAAATAATACATTCACTTTTTGTTTAGTGGAAGACGGGTGGATGGTTTATTGCGTGCATCAGTAGAGTTGTTTCCTTTTGATGGATTGTTACCTGGTTTTGGCAATGGATTACTGTGGTTTGTTTCAAAGTGGTTGGCTTGTGTTTTATTTTCAACTTTGTTGCACTTATGACAAAAGTCGTCGTCTTCATGGTCATTAGTGAGTTTTGGTGGTAATACTTTGTTTTCATTGGGTAAAAATTCCTTACCAGCTTCCATGTTGCTTGTAAAATCAGTGCCGTTATTCATTGCGTTAATGTTTTGTTCGGATGAGAAGTCTTTTCCAGCTTCCGCTTGGTGCGCTTTCCCCTTAATTTTCAAATCGTTAGTTGTTCGTTGTTTATCTTTAAAATCAAACACAATTCGCCCGCGGTTTTTAGCCAAGTTATATAATACAACAAGGGCAGCTAGTCCTGTTGTAAAATATATCAGCCTTGAAAAAATACTGGATTGTGAGCCAAAAAATCCCGCTATGAAATCAAATTGCAAAAGCCCTATACAAAACCAATTCAATGCGCCTATCATTAGTACTATAAATGAAATTAATGTTAACATTTCTATCTCCTTTTTTAAGTAGTTTGTGACAGACTGCATGTTTTATGCAAAAAACAGAATAATTTTTTTATAGTAAACAAACTATAAACTATTATAAAAAAATATATAAGGGTGATATGAAAGAAGTATCAAATGTGTTATATCAATCATTAATTGCATTTTTAGTTTTATTTATTGTGTCGAAAATACTAGGCAAAAAACAGGTTGCTCAACTTGAATTTAGTGATTATGTTGTTGGAATTTCAATAGGTTCAATCGCTGCAGAAATGTCAACTATGAATGACCGACCGTTCTATCATTTTATTATCGCAATGGTTGTTTTTGGTGGGTTAGACTTATCAATAACATTACTCGCGCGAAAAGCACATTTTTTAAAAACAATCTTTAAAGGTAGACCTCTTATATTAATTTCAAACGGGGAAATTATTTATAAAAATTTAGTGAAAAGCAAATTAGATATTAAAGAATTAATTGCACTTTGTAGAGATAAAGGATACTTTAATTTAGAAGATATTGCATTTTGTATTTTCGAAAACAGCGGAAAAATTAGCATACTCCCATTGTCCAGTGCGCGCCCCACAACAGCAGAAGACTTAAATATACCAAATGAAAAAGTGTCTTTGCCTACTGCGCTCGTTGTTGACGGAAAAGCAGTAAAGAAAGAATTAAAAAAATTGGGTAAAGATGAAGCATGGTTGTATAAAAAGTTAGAAATAAAAACAAAACAGCAATTAAAAGATATTATTATAGCCACATTTGATCAGGCAACGTGTAAAATAAATGTATATAAAAAAAATAATAATGCTAAGTTTTACTTGTGTTAATTTTTCTTTTTCCATATAATATAAGAGATTATTAAAGCCAATTTTTCTATTGTTGTTTTGAATTATTTTGAAATTTTTATAATGCAGTTATTTTAAACCTTGATAAATATCAATATAAAAATACAATAAAGAATGAAATGTATGAAACAAGATTAATAGTTTAAACTATATGTAATAGTTTACTTTAATTTATATTAAAAAATAAAAAGGAGAAAGATATGAATAAAAACACTATTAAAGTTGGAATAAATGGTTTTGGGCGAATTGGACGATTACTTCTTCGGCTGTCTTTTAATTTTGAGGATATAGATGTTGTGGCTGTGAACGATCCGTTTATTGATGTTGCGTATGCTAAATATTTATTTATGCACGACACTATTCATGGTAAGTTTAACGGCACATGTGATGTGGAAGGCGACTCGCTTATTGTTAATAATAAAAAAGTTGTGTTCACTGCTGTTATGAATCCAAATGAAATTAATTGGGCTATGTCGGGAGCGGAATATATTTGCGAAGCAACGGGTAAGTTTGTTGATGCAGAAAATGCGTCTAAACACCTAGTTGGAGGTGCTAAAAAAGTTATAATAACTGCACCGGGGAAAAATTGTCCTATGTTTGTTTATGGTGTAAACCATAAAGAATATAAAAACGATATGACTATCGTTTCGAATGCTTCTTGCACAACGAACTGTCTTGCTCCGCTTGCAAAAGTTATTGATGATGCGTTTGGAATTGAAGAAGGGTTGATGACAACTGTTCATAGTGTTACCGCAACTCAACTAATTGTTGACGGACCAAGCAAAAAAGATTGGCGAGGTGGCAGAGCAGGTTGTGGAAATATTATTCCAAGTTCAACTGGTGCCGCAAAAGCAGTTGGAGTAGTTATTCCAAAATTAAACGGTAAGTTAACAGGTATGAGTTTTAGAGTGCCAACATTAAATGTTTCAGTGGTAGACTTAACTGTTAAATTAAAAACATCCACAAACTATAAAGAAATAGTTGCTGCTATAAGAAAAGCAAGCGAAGGCGAGATGAAAGGAGTGTTGGGTTGTATTGAAGAACCGCTAGTTTCTTCTGACTTTATTGGCGACCGCAGAGCATCAATATTTGATGTTGAAGCGGGCATTATGTTAAACGATAAATTTGTTAAATTAGTGGCTTGGTACGATAATGAAATGGGTTACAGCAATCAAGTGTTAAAATTTGTTTCTCACATGCACTCAGTCAGATAGTATACGGGTTTTTTTAAAATAAGTTAAATGAAATAACCTCACATTTCCTCTCGTGTGTTAAGAAATGAGTGAACTTTTTAAAAATGAAAAACGCTTAAATACCTCTTAAATGAAAGAGGTATTTTTATTTATATATGGTGGATTGCAAACTATTATATCATATTTACCAACAATATTATTTAGCATATCAGTTTTTATTATTTCCACTTGTACGCCGTTATTATCTGCGGTTTGCTTAGTGTGAGTTAGTGCGTACTCGTAATGTCTGCGCAGGTTACAAGTGCGTTTGCCTTTCAAAAAGAGGATGTTTTTATCAAAGAAGAAAGTAAACTAAAAAAGCTTTATTTGTGATGGTGTTAGTTTTATGTGATATATTATATTTTATTTTTTATTAAATTTCTCTTTTGCTTTGTATATTGGATTTTTTATTTTGTAATACAACCAACTAAGGTTATTTTTTTTCAATTAAAAAACTTTATTAATTTAAGTTTGTGGAAAGCATTATTCTGTGTTATAATTTCTTACATATAAATTCAGGAGATGCATTATGTTTCGTTTTCTTGGTGTTCCACAATGGGTGAGTTTATCTTTCCCAACTATTCAAACAGTTTTGTTAATTATAATTGGAATTAGTGCGCTGGGTATTATTCTTGCTATTTTAATTCAACCATCTAATCCAGAGGGAGGCAGCAGTGCTATCACTGGAATTAGTGATAGTTATTATTTAAAAAATAAAGCGTCCACAAAAGAAGGCAGGTTAAAAAGAGTTATTATTTGGTGTGCAGTGTTAATTTTTGTGTGCACCATATTATATTTTATTTCAATGTTAATTTATGGTGGCGGTGTTCTTTAAAACAATTTTCTATTCTTATCCATAAAAGGAATTTATGAACGATTATAACAAATATTTAGATCAAATAGAAAGAAATAAACTACATTTGTTAGATTATGATTTTTTAATTACACAGTTGTGCGTGTTGAACAATAAGCCTTTTGTGGATATTAAAGAAATTGTTGACAAGCTTATTAGTTTAGGGAAGATAACGATTAAAGGCAGTGAAGCTTTAGTTGGAATGGACGATAGTGAATACTATGTAAAAAAAAAGTCCTCACGAAAAAAGCCCAATAAAAATTTAAATATTTCTTCTCATTATGACAAATTTCGAAACAGAAACAGTAATCGAAAAACAGTTGAAAGATATAAAGGTCAAATAGATAGAACTGCAAGCGGTTATGCTTTTTTGTTGCCTGATAATGATGCTATGGGCGACATTTTTATTTCTGAAAGAGAACTCCATGGTGCATTTAATAAAGATAGAGTTGTGGTGGAAACCATGCCAAGTTCGAAAAAAAGGGAAGGGCGAGTTGTTCAAGTTATTGAGCGGGGACAGCATCGCATTGTCGGTAAGCTTTACATAGTTAAAAATCATGCATTTGTTGCACCCGATGATGTGAAGTTTGGTGCGGATATTTCTGTGACTTCGTTAAAAGGTGCAAAAGACGGCGATAAAGTTGTAGTGGAAATTGAAAAATATTTTTCTAACAACAAACGACCAGAAGGCGTTATCATTGAAGTGTTAGGTCCACCTGATAAAATAGAAGTGGAAGTGTTGAGTATTGTCCGGGCTTATGATTTATACGAAAAGTTTCCATCACATGTGCTGGAAATAGCGAAAAAATTTCCAGGCGAATTAAATATAAGTAACTATCCGAACAGAAAAGATTTAACGAACGAAATTTGCTTTACTATTGACGGTGAAGATAGTCGTGATTTAGATGATGCTATTGGTTTAAAAATAAACAGTGCAGGAAATCGTGTGCTAAGCGTACATATTGCTGATGTTGGCGAGTATGTTCCAGTAAATAGTGTTATTGATAAAGAAGCGTTTATGCGTGGAACGAGTATTTATTTCCCGGGGCTAGTTTTGCCAATGCTACCACGCGAACTTAGTAATGGTATTTGCTCGCTAAATGAAAACCAAATAAGATTAGCTGTAACCATTGAAATTGAATGTGATAACAACGGTAATGTGATAGATTATAAGTTTTTTGAAAGCATTATTTCTTCTAAAAAGCGTTTTACATACACCGTTGTGCAAAAAATATTTGAAGGTGATAAAACTGAAATCAACGAAAATAAAGAGTTTAGTGAAATCTTACTAAACATGCGTGATTTATCAAAACAGTTTTTTAAAATTAGAAACAATCTTGGTAATATTGAGTTTAATATTCCCGAAGTTTATATTCAACTTAACGAACTGGGTGGAATAGCTAGCCTTGAAAAAAGACCGTCAAATGATAGTCATAAACTAATTGAAGCATTTATGGTAATGGCCAACGAATGCATTGCAAAGTTTTTTGTTAAAAACAAACTACCATTTGTTTATCGTATTCACGAAAAACCCAGTCCGGAAAAAATGGCAAACTTTTTAACTTTTGTTAGAGGGTTAGGAGTAACAACAAAAGCAAACAATGAAAAAATATCACCAAAAGATTTGCAACTTATTTTAAAACAAGTGGAAGGTAAGGAAGCAGAATTTGCAGTTAGCAAAATTTGTTTACGAGCAATGCAAAAGGCAAAGTATAGCCCGTCATGTTTGGGGCACTTTGGGTTGGCATTAGATGATTATTGCCATTTCACTTCTCCTATTAGGCGTTATCCTGATTTAACTATTCATAGAATTATTAAAGATTATTTGCATGGAAGGCTTAAGGGTAAAAACTTAATTGAAACAAAGAGATTTGTGCTTGCGAGCGCATTAAATTCAAGTGAACGAGAAGTGCAAGGCGAAAAAGTTGAAAGAGATGTGGATGATTTATATCGTGCACATTATATGTTAGAAAATATCGGAAAAGTGTTTGAAGGAATAATTGGCGGAGTCACACAATATGGTTGCTATGTTCAACTTGATAACACCGTTGAAGGATTTGTGAAACTTGGCGATTTGCCACAGGATGAATATGAATATATTGAAGAAAAATTAATGCTTAAAGGCAAAATTCATAGCTTTCAAATAGGCAAAAAACTTAAAATTATGGTAGCCGCAGCCAATGTTACAACACGAAAAATTGATTTTGTGTTAGCGTAAAACTAAAAAATTGATATAAAAAAGCAACGAAAGTTGCTTTTTTTATATATGTGTTAGCGCAATTTAAAGAAATTTTATGTTTTACGCTTGTTTTCTTTTGTTACCCACGGAAAGTGATTATATATATAAATAGTTTTATTTAGTAAAAACTAAAAACATTTTATTAGTTTAATACATGTGGTATTATCGTTATTCTTAATTAAATTTAATGAATATAATAATTCAAATTTATAAGTAACTGCGCAACGAAGAAAAGATTTATAAAAATAGAAAATAACTTTTATAAAAAATATTATTATAGTTTAAAAAGTTTTAAAATAATTTTATAGTAAATAATTTATAACTGCATTTCACATTAATCCACCTTTCGTCAAAATCTTACAATAAAGTATTGTAAAAAAATAAATTAATGATATAATAAAGCGATTATGAAAGTTATATCAACCAATAAAAAGGCGCATTTTGATTATTTTATAGATTCCACTTTTGAAGCAGGTTTAGTGTTAAAGGGTGCGGAAGTAAAATCTGTGCGTGCGGGGAATGTTAATTTAAAAGATAGTTTCATATCCATTAAAAATGGGGAAATCTTTGCTAAAAACATTTTTATTAAGAAGTATGATATGTTGACAGATGGCGAGATTGATGAAAAACAGGATAGAAAATTGCTTTTAACCACGCAAGAAATAAAAAAACTCACTTCAAGGGTGAAAGAAAAAGGTTTTACATGTATTCCAACAAAAATGTATTTAAAAAACAACAAGTATGTTAAGTTGGAAATTGCGCTAGCAAAAGGTAAACATACCTATGATAAAAAAGAATCCATAAAAGAAAAAGACCTTAAACGCCAAATGCAACAAGAAATAAAAAATCATAAAATACGATAACTGTCATAATTTAATTATATGGGGACGAAAAGGTTTCGACGATATGAGTTTAGGCTAGGTTTAGCATGTTGCAGGGCTGTACTGCATTAAAAACGGCAATTAAATTTAAATGCAGATAACAATTCTGAATTACTAGCAGTAGCGTAAAGCACGCCAGTTAGTCGCTTATGTGAAATGTCGTCCATGCATTCATAGGGTGTCAAAAAAGTGGAATCGGGTTTTATAATTGTTTGCATTATATAACTTTAAAAAACGCAAAATAGTTTGTGGCAGATTTGATAATTGTTTTGCTATGAACAAAATTTTCACAATTTATCTAAACATGTAGAGAAATCTAGTACTTGCATAACGGACGCGAGTTCAACTCTCGCCGTCTCCACCAAACAAAAAAAAGCGTTTTAATTGGCGCTTTTTTTTACTTTCAGGCACTTGTTAGGCACAAATTAATTTTTCTGACAGTTGTTGTTCATCTTTCGGCATTATATAGTATAAAGCAACGCAGCCAGGATTTGTATGTGATAACTTAATGTGCGAAAAAACAAAACAACATAAAATCTTTACAAAGCTAAAATCTTGTGTTAAACTAAATAAGATTAAAATTGTGGTCCCATGGTCAAGAGGTTAAGACGCTACCCTCTCAAGGTGGAATCACGGGTTCAATTCCCGTTGGGACTACCACTAAAAAACACACGCACCAAGGTTTTTATCTTGATGCTTTTTTTTTGCAAAAGTTGTTAAAATTTAAAAAAAAGCAAAACTAAGTTTATGCTTAAAAAACAAACACTCTTCGAGTAATTATATAATTTTAAATTAAAAAAATCAAAATCAAATTATAAAGTTTTAAAATTATTTTTTTTTCGTGTGTAACAGCCAGTGTCATCATGATTGCAGGTAGTTCAAACTGCTACACAAATCAATTTTTCTACTTATGAAAGTAATATTTGCTTTATTGAGCTTAATAAATAATAAAATTCAAAATGAACGACATATAGTTCGTTTTTTTATAAAATTTACAATATCTATTGCAAAATATTATAAAAGTGGTAAAATATAAACAAGAATGTAATTCTATAATAGGTATAAACCCATTTAATAAAGAATTATATTAAAACTACTTTTCATCCACGAAGGAGAAAACATGAATGAAATTTTAAATATTGTGTTGAACATTGTGTTTATGCTAGGTATAGTTGGCGTAGGTGCTTTTATCTTTTCTATAATAATTGATGCTATCATGTGCCTTTCAGATAAACACAAAGGTGTTTATTTTAATCAACAGCATGATGAGTTTGACACTTCTTCAAAAGAAAGATTTATCAATGAAAAAGATGTGGTAGTTTACAGAATAGATGCCCCTTCTCAAAAAGAAGTGGGATTTATAGATATGGACGCAAAAGATGTAAAAAATCTGCAAACAAATAAAGCAACTGCTTCAAGCGTAGTTTTGGAAGATGAAGACGATAAGTTTATCGAAATTGATTACGATAAAGCAGTGGAAGAGCAAAGAAAAATGCAAGATAGTAAACTTAGAAAAATGGAGCAACCGATGTTAACTCCTGTGAATGCACCCATCAAAAACACAAGTTCACACACTCCATTAAATATGCCAGTAAAACCAAATGAGAGCGAAGAGTTTGATTTTGATGCAATTTTAGACGAAGTTGCAAAAGAGGCAGTTATTAAATTAAAAGCCCAAAACAAACCGACTTTCACTCCATTAAATGCATCACTTACTAATGAAATTAAAAAACCAAATTTTGTTCCTGTAACACAATTTGAAACACAACCGCAAACATCTGCAATGCAACCAGCGTTTCAACCTTTGCAACCAGTTTTCCAACCATTAACTCCAAACGCAGAACTCCACCCACTTAGCGATGAAATAAAATCGCTGAAAGATGAAATAAAGACACTGAGAAGCGAAATCACTAACGATAAAATTAGTTCCGCAAAAGAAGTTAAAGAAGTTTATGATAGAATGCTTTCAAAAGAGATAGAAGATTATAAGAAGCAACTTCAACAAAGAGAGCGTGAAATTGACACTTTAAAAAACACCAAATCAGTTACCGATATTGTTAATAGTGCAATGGGCAATTTTAATAAAAATGAAACTAGCATTAAAAATAAAGAGCATGAACTTAAAATTAAGGAGTTAGATGAAGCGCGCGAAAAATACAATATTGAAATTAGCGAACTTGAAAAAATAAAAAAAGCATGGTATGAAAAAGAGCGAGAGTTCACCACAATGAAGCATCTTCAAGAAAAGAAACAATTAAATACAGAACTTGACGAAGCTAAAAAGAAAGTTGAATTAAAAGATAAAGAAATTCAAGAGTTAAAATCTAAGAATTTTAATCCGCAAGATAAACTAGAACTTGACCGCATGAAACAAGAGTGGATGGCAAAAGAGCAAGAATTATTATATGCGCAAAAGCAACAAAAAAATGAAAGTGCAAGAATTATTAAAGATTTAAATGAGAGCCTATATCAGGCAAGGTTAGAAATAACCGATAAGATAAGCGAAATAGAAGAGTTGAAGCATCATAAAGAAGATAGCTCAAAACAAAAAATTGAGTTAGATAATCTTAGAAGAGAATGGGCAAATAAGCAAGAAGAACTTAATACTGTGCTTAAAAATTCGCAAATTGACAATGAGCAATTTGTGGAAAAATTAATGAAAGATGTTGAATTATATAAAGTTGATATTGCTGCAAAGCAAAAAGAAATCGAGAATTTAAAATGCATTGAAGAAGACTATACGAAAGAAAAAATAGAACTGGAAAAAATTAAAGAACAGTGGCAACAAAAAGAAGAAGAAATCTTACGCGTACAACAAGAACAGCGTGAACAAGATAACCAAACCATTATAAAACTTAAAAACGACCTAAAAGCATCATTAAATGAAATAAGCGAAAAAGAGCAAGAAATCACTGCTTTAAAAAAACAAAAAGAAGATTTCACCCGAGAGATTAAAGAGTTAGAACAATTAAAAAATAATTTGGTTAAAAAAGGGAAAGAATTAACAGAAGTTCAAGAAAGGATAAAAGAAGAAGATCAAAAGGCTATAAAATATTCCGCAAGAGAGTTGGAAAAATCAAAAGAGATAATTAGTGAGCTTAAAGAAAAAGCAGAAAAGAAAGAAAAAGAAATTGTGGTTAAAGAAAATGAAATTAATAGCATGCGTAAAATCAACCAAGACCTTACTGTATATAAAAAAGAATTGCAACAATTAAAGGAAGAATGGAAAGAAAAGCAAGTTGAAATAAAGCAAGCGGAAAATAAACGAGAGTTAGATAAAGAGCAACTAATTGAAAAAATAACAGACGAGTTAAATCAATCAAAAGGCGTTATTAAGGAAAAAGAATCACAAATTAATGATTTAAAGAATTTGCAAACCGATCATACTATTCAACAGGCAGAATTAAAAGAACTTATCAAAAACCTAAATAAACGCGAAAAAGAATTAGCGGAACTTCGTAAAAACCAAGATGCAACAATAAAAATAAAAACAGAAGAAAAAGTTTTCGAAACCCTAAGAAGATTTCGTCGAACACCTTCACCACTTCTTCAACTTAAAAAATATGAATCACCTATTAAAACCGCTACTCCTTATATAAGTACTGCTGAAAAAGAAACATTACTTTCAACTGCTGATCAAAAAAAGCAAACTGCATTATCAAATTTAAAGGGAAGAACAATACCGTTATTTGAAAAAACTGAGCTTATTAATAGAAAAAAAACACAGTTAGAAATAGCAAAAGAAGAGTTGAATAAAATAAAGGAAGAATATCTGCCATTATTAAATGCTAAAAAAGCTTTTGAAAAAGATGTAAAAGAATTTAACAGGTTAACAACAGAAGTAGCAAGAAAAAAAATTTCACTTTATGGGGTTAAAAGAAATAAAGTAGTTTCAAAAGAAGAAAAGGATAAATTAGATGATAGCATTAAAAGGGTGGAAATATTAAAAGAAACTAATAAATCAAACATGAAAATACTTCAACAAAATTTACCTAAACTAAGTGAATTAGAGAAAAAATATGTTGAGCAAGAAAATTTTGTTAAAAGTTTGCAACAAGAAATTATTGACTTAAAAAAATCATAAGATAAATTTAAAAATTGCTGTTTTTATAAACGAACAAAGCAAAAAAACACATTAGAATTGTTTTACTAATGTGTTTTTTATTAAATAATTTTAAGTGGAGTTTAAAGAGATTTAATAGAAATTTTTTAAAAAGTTTAGTTTATCTCATTTTTGTTACTGTAAGTTTAATTAAGATAATATTTTGCCCAGGTTGTTATATTATTTATGTAAGAAAAAAGGGAATTTTAGTGTTTAAAAATTTTTTTAACTTTTTTAAAAAAAATAAAATTATTATTATGACACTCATATCTATAAAAAAAATAATATTAATAAATTTTAATAGTTATTGATTTTTTATATATTACATGCTATAATATTATATCGTGCTAGGCGGGGAGTTAGTTGTGCCCTATAACCCGAAACCAACTATATGCGGGGCTGATGCATTCTTAGGTTCTAGGATTTAAGGAAAAGGTTAATTTAATTAATGTTGATTTTAAGGTCTCATGCAATGTTCTGCTGTGAATCATGTCAGGTTCGGAAGAAAGCAGCATTAAGCAGATTTGAGTATGTGCCATGTAGGTAGCTTTAAATGAGTTAATTTTAATTAATCTTGCTTTAAAAACTGTATCGAAGTTTGCTGCACGATTTTTTTTGTTTAAAACTCTTTAATTATCTTTTGATATTTGCAATTTTATTGCTAGAATATAATTAAAATTATTCAGACTGTATTATTTTTAAAATGAATCAAAAAGTATTAAAGGAAAAAATATGTTACTTGAAAAGAAAAGCAATGCAAGTAGGTTTATAAATTGCTATAATTTAATTGATAACGCACTAAGAGCGCAAGGTGATATGCGACATTCGATAAGCTACACAGAGGCTGTTAGGCGTGCGGCTAGAAATAATGGAATCGTTAAAAAATATGAAGACGAGTTGGTGGATTATGGTAGGCTTAGAAATGCAATAGTGCATAACTCTTCCGATGATTATATTATTGCCGAACCACATTTGGAAATTGTGGAAAATTATGAACGATTAGCAAACTTAATTTGTACGCCACCACTTGCGGTAGACACTGTTTGTAATAAAAATTTTAGAAGTTTAACAAGTGAGCTTACGGTACGAGAACTTATAGAATTTTACTACAAAAGTGGAAATAGTAATATTCCAATTTATAAGAAAGATATGTTAATTGGTGTGGCAAGTGCAAATAAAGTTATGAAAACATTAGGCAAAATGCTTTCCGAAAAACAAGATATTGAAAAATACATAAATAACACCACCATTGAAGAATCGCTTAGACAACAAGAAGAAATCAATCACTACACAATTGCAGAAGAAACAATAACCCTTGATAAGGTGTTAAATTTATTTGCCGAAAACAGAAAGTTATTAATAATTGTAATAACAAAAACTGGTAGTTTACTGGAACGCCCTATTGGAATAGTATCAGTTGCAGATATCATGGATATAAATAAGATTTTAGATAACTATTTATAATATGCAAAAATTAAACAATTTAAGGAGAGAATATTTAATTTGGATGTAATTTACGAAGACAATCATATATTAATTGCTATAAAGCCTCAAAATATTCCTTCGCAAGCAGATGTCAGCCTTGATGATAATATGGTGTCTATGGCTAAGAGTTATTTAAAAGAAAAGTACGATAAAAAAGGCAATATATATTTGGGCTTAGTGCATAGGCTCGATAGACCCACCGGTGGCGTTATGGTGCTTGCAAAAACTGGTAAAGCAGCTGCAAGGCTTAGCGAAAGTATACAAACGAATAAGTTTAACAAGGTTTATTTGTGTGTGGTTAATGGAGTGGTGGCGGAGAATAAAGGCAAGTTAGTAAACCACTTAAAAAAGCACGCTCGAACAAATGTTGTGGAAGTTGTTCCGGAATTTACTACTGGAGCGAAGAGGGCAGAAATAGAATATATAGTGTTAGATAGAAAGCAAAAAGTAACACTCCTTGCCGTTAAGTTAAAAACGGGTGTACGATACGTTCCCTGAGTATCATACGGATTTCTGCGGCTTTTCCACC
>CALNBM010000077.1 GCA_937874195.1 uncultured Clostridia bacterium
TTATTAAAACCAAACAAATTTAAAAGAGCGGTTGATATTGTTCCCAAACTTTCCTCCAAGACAATAAAGAAAAAGCCGATGAAAATAACTTTTTAGGTTAATTTCATCGGCTCACTTTGCTTTTTTAATCCCTACCTACGAATAGGGGGCATTCGGAGCACTCGGCATTGTAATTTGCCAAATACACATATTTAATTTACACCCACAATATAGCACGACATTTTTTTTATGTCAACGATTTTTACAACTTTTTTTTGGAGCAATTGTAAATGTGTATTCAAACTTGCATTTTGTGCAGTAATATGTAGCGTTTACAATTCCGCTGCGTTCATCGTATTTGCCAATAATGCACTTATGTTGCGGGCAACGAACTTCCCGTTGGTGCGGCTGCATTATTGGCTTGTTTTTATCTTCAATTACTTTTGTTAAATCCAACATACACTACGCTCCTATTTTTGTTAAAAATTCTTGTTTACACTGCCTTAATGTTGCATAGCAACCAATTTTAGTTAATGTTCCATCAATTTTGTTTCCAATATAGCCTTGTATTTTTATTGGTCTTATCCATCCAATGTTATTATGCTGCACAGCAGTGTTGCGGAAATTCCACCGACAAATCTCGTTGTTTTGATAATTAACAAGATGTGCCCGCAAATCTTCCTCAAGCGTTCGCATCGGGTTATTAAGTGCGTTAAAATCCATAGGCATTTTTACAAGCACATTTTCGCCAAAATGTTTTGCAGTAATTTTTGCAAATTCCTTGGCGTGCCAATTGTCGTAGCCGCATTTGTAAGGGCGGATGCCATACGCTTGGAACAACTCCCAGAGATAATCCGCCACCACATTGTCATCAATTATGCTACCGGGAACAATACGGCAAAGTCCCGCCGCCGCCCAAGTATTATAATCTTTCTTTTCGGGGTTTGTGGGCGAGTCTGTGCTTTGCCCATCGCCCGCCTTAACGCTTGTAACAAAATACATCGTGTGAAAATATTTTATATTGCTACCGGGTTTAATAAACATTAGCGTTATTGCTGCAAGGTCGTTTGTTTCTGATAAATCGGCAAAAGCAATGCACCAACAGTTTTTAAACTCTTCCAACTTAAATGTTTGTTCGTTTATTATTATTTTTTCCTCAAGCCAAGCGGCCGCCGAATTTTGTCTAATATTAAATTCTTTGGCAAGGGTAAACGCCCTTTGGCTTGAACTCAATTTTGCATTTTCAACTAAATCCCGCAATTCGCTCCACTTTTTTATAATGCCTAAATGGGGGTTGCTTTTTACCCAAGTTTGCTCATCGTTCCACACTTCGGTTTCACTATCTTGGGTGTATAACCAAGCAAGTAAGCGTGGGCGGTCTAATTCGCCACGAATAACTTTTCGCACTTCTTGCAAGCGTTCATCCAAATAACCATCCCTCACAATTCCCTCGGTGGTAATTTCAAAAAATAAAGGTTCTTTTTGAGTGGTTAAACTTGAACGCAAGGGCATAATAGTGGAGCGGTCTTTCATTTCGTGCACTTCATCCACAATAACTAGTTTTAAATTACGCCCCTCCTTTGCACCGGTATTTGCACTCATTTTTTTAATTGTGCCCTTATTTTGTTTACTAAATTTGCCACGCTTCCGGCGTTGTTTATAATTGCCAAAGAATATTCCAAGATTGTTTTTGCGGGTTACTTTTTCAATTGGGCTACTCTCTTCCCTAAAATTGTTAATGCAGTCAAAAACAATGGATGCTTGTTCATAATCGTTACTGGCACACATAACCTTTTGCCCGGATTCGCCGCAAAACCATTCACTTAACACAAGTGCAGCAACAAAAGGGGTTTTGCCGTTCTTTCTTGCAACAAGCAACAATACTTCTTTAAAACGCCTTACCCATTCGTTATATTCCGTATCATAAATTTGAAAGCCAAAAATGGCTTCTGTTATTGCTTTTTGCTCAAGCGTTAATATAAAGGGCTTGCCGGCAAATGGGCTTTCAAAATGTTTAATGTTTTTTTCAATAAAGGCAATGCGTTTATGCGGCGTTTCTAAATTAAACTTGTATTGTTCGCTTTGCATATCTTGGATAAGCATCTCGAGCATTGTGGCAAGTTCGCAACCGATTAACTTTTCGCCGGAACGGCAAAGTTTGTAATACTCAAGCAAAAAAGAGTGAACGCTGTTAACTTCGGTGTTAAGTAAGTGCCAATGCTCAATTGGCGTTATATTGCTGTTTAAAATATTCAATTTTCCCGCCGCCATTTTTTATTTTTCCTCCATAATGAATTTTTGCTCCAATTCTAAAATGGAGTAATCCGCCCTAAATTTGTTATAACTTTTGTCATCCATTTCCTTTAATTCCGCCCAAAGTTCTGGGTAAAATTTCCACAATACTTTTAACTCTTTAAGGTTTTTTAAAGGGCAACACCAACAACTTAATCGGTCAAAATGTTCATATAAGCCATCCCAATCAAACCCGCCATCATAACAATATTGCAATGCTTGTTTTTCGGTTATGTGTTGTTCAAAAAGGGGGTATCGGTAATTGGGCTTGTATTTTATGCGGTTAGGTTCATCGTAGGCAATGCCAACATAATGAATTACATCATCGCCTAACTGTTTACAAAATCTTGCAATAGTGTCGGTTTTAAGTTTTGAAGTGCACCATCTGCAAAGCATTGTTGCCCATCCATAACCTTTTTTACCTTTATTTTTGCCTTTTGTTTTTATGTGTTCAAACATAAAATGGTCGTAAGTTTTGGAGTTGCTTTGTTTTATAATTTGCCCGGTTGCAACTGTTATTGAGTTATCAACTTCTAAACGGATTGTTGTTATTCTTGGTGCATTTGGAAAATTGCTCATTAAGTAAGAAGCCAACAAATTAAGGTGTTTAATCATTTGTGGAAAGTCCTTGCCGGTATCACAAAAAATAATATAGTCAATCGGCATTTGTTGCTCAAGCATTAATAAAAGCATTGCCGTGCTATCCTTGCCACCCGATAAATTTACAATGTGTTTCATTTTTCCTCCGATTCTTTCATAAAGCAAATCCAATGTGTTTTGCTTGCCTTACCCGAGCGGTTTCCAAACACGGGTTGGTGTGGCGTGAGTTTTAGAATTTCACTAACTTTAATGTCGGTTTCATTCCACTTAAAAATTAAAAAACCATTTGGCTTTAACACCCGGAAGCACTCGGCAAAACCCTTACTTAACATTTCACGCCAATCGCTGTAAAGAGCACCATATTTAATTTGTTGATATCCCGTGGGCTCTTCTACCCCCCCCCCCGCAAAGTTCCATACATTGTTTTATATTTGCTTTGCCCGGTATTGCGAGTTAGGTGTGGCGGGTCGTAAACCACCATACCAAAAGTGTTATTGTCAAAGGGTAGGTTAGTAAAGTCCGCTAATACATCGGGCTTAACTTCAAACTTTCTGCCATCACACAAAGTTGTTTCAATGGTGCGGTTATCGCAAAATAATACATTTGGGTTATGTTTATCAAAATAAAACATTCTGCTACCGCACGCTACATCCAATATTGGTTTATTCATAAATTTACTCCTATGTTGCCAACGGCTTTGTCTCGGTTAAAGTTTCCGTTTTTTGTTTTTTCAAATTCTCAATTTCCTCATCTTTTTGTTTAATAATTTTTTCGTAAATGAAAATGTATGCGGATTCAAAACAATCTTTTACTTCAAATTTATTACTTTGTGATTTCCGCCATTGATTATATTCCTTTGCCATTTTTAATCTATCGGAAAAATTTAAAAAGCCCATATATTTTTATCCTCCTTTATTCAAACTCGCTCAAATCATCTGCATCATCGCCGTTAAGAGTGCCAAACAAATCTTTATTTAATTTTTGCATTGCTGCGGAATATTGAGCAAGTAACTTAACTTTACTCTTTCCCGCCGCCGTTTCACGCTGTTGGTGTGGATTTTTCTTGTCGTAAATTATAGTTGGTAAATCTTTTAAAAGTTGTAGCGTTGCATAAATCGCCGCCACCTCTTTAATCCAACTATCATTAATTTTTAGTTTAATTTCATCAACGCCGGCGGTTTTGTATAATTCAATTAGGCGGTCATATTCCGCCGCCGCCATCTGTTCTTTTTTATTTATTTTTGTTGCGTTTTTCATAAACTTTTTCCTTTCTAAAAATTTTTTAAAACTTTTGTTAAAAAATTTCAAAATTTTGGCGTGGATTATAAATGGGTGCGGCTTGGAGTCTTTGAGCATTCCCAAATTTTTAAGTGATAGGGGGGATGTTTTTATTTTTATTTAAAATCCACGGTAACGCATCTTGGCGGAAATCTGCACCCATAATGTTTTTTAAACTGTTTTTCATAAACACTTTTACGCCCGCTCGGTCGCATTCATTAACAATGCTTGTTATCCATTCTTTTTGTGGAATAACTTTTCCCTCACGCTTGCCCGTTTCTGCACCAATGATAACTAAATCTAATTTATTGCCTTTCAATTTTGTAATTTTAATTGGTTCTAATATTGGCTCGACCGACCAAAATCTAAACTCCGTATTTAACGCTGCTAAATCTGCCGCCTTTTGTGTTGTTGTGGTTGCCCCATTAAACACATAAGGTAACCAATGACCAATGGTTGTAGTAAAGCGTTTTGTTAAAAAAATATAATTATGGTGCGGATTTATATTAATTGCGTTAATAACTTCACTTATCCATTCACTTTGCCAAAAAGCAATATCACTCATTGAATCTACAAAAATGCTTTTAGGCTTCTTTGTTTCAAATTGTTTTAATCGTTCTGGGAAAAACTGCGGGCAATTAAAGTCTTTAACAAACCCAAATCGTTTATTTATTTCCCTTGCATAACAATAAGGGCAGTTGTGTTTACACCCAATTACTGGGTTGCAAGTATAGTCGCACCATTCAATTTTTGTTTGTTTCATTTTCGTTTTTTCCTTTTATCTTTGATTATTGCAATTAAATACCAACCGAATATTACAATGCCTATAACAATTAAACATAAAAACATAAACACTAACTCCTCCCAAAAGTTCCATAGAACTGTTGGTTTGTTAAACATTGTTTTTAAAAATTCAATCATTCGGTAAACCTCCTCCAATATTCTTTTATCCAACCGCTTACTTGTTCTCTTATAACCGTGCTTTCTATTGAGTTGCAACGACTTAAACATTCCGTTTGCGGTGTGTTGATATGTATTAATTCCGCTTGCAGTTCTTTTTCCAACCTTTCTCGGTCGTAGCGTTCCGGGTAAGTGCCAATAACATAAGCATTAAACCATTTGCCTTGCCTGGTTCGTATGCGGTCTATAAGCAAATCCCGCATTGCAAACGCTAATTGCTTTGTTGGGTCTGGCTTCGTGTATTTGGTGCATAGTGCAATTGCTGTGTGCAATTTATCTAAATCAACAATTAAATCGTTGCGGGTTGCAACTTGCTCCACATAACTTGTTTTGCCGGCAAGTGGTGAGCCGTGCACAATAAAAACTTCGTGCTTTATGAAATTGCCATTAAAGCGTTGATGCACTTGGTTGTGGCAATCGTGGCATATAACTTCAATGTTCGCCGGGTTAAGCGTTATGGTTGTGTCAGTTATATTTTCAATTGTCAATTCAATTTTGTGATGCGGCCGCAAATCGCTAATGTTAAATATCTTGTGGCAGCGAGCACACTCGCCATCGCTTTTAATTTTCATTGCTTGGGCTAAATCTAAATAAGCCTTGGTGCAATAAAATGCGTGAATTGGGTCTAATGCCATTTATATGCCCTCCAATTGTTCGGGTGGAATAACGCCTTTCTCTGCCAACTCCAATGCTTTTTTGCGTAAGGCTATGGCTTGCGGGTCTCGGGCAAATTCACTTGGGAATCTGTTAATAAGCAAAAATTCAATCATTCCGGCATCTGGGCGAGCGTAGCGTTCGTGCACCATTTCCGTTGTTTTTAAAATATTGCCCTCTTTGTCTTTTTCCGTTGTTGTTTTTGTTTCCGTATATTCAAAACCCATCGCCACTTTGTAGGCTTGGTTTATTAGGTCGGTTTTTAATTCTGCCCGAGCATTACAAACTGTTTCGGCAAATTCGGGGTTGTCCTTTTTGTATTTTGCCCAACTGGTTTTGCCCACTTGGTAAAATTCACACAACTGCTCTTCGGTTACTCCACAACGGATATACTTTTTAATTTCCGCTAAAAATGGCTCAACCTTTTTGCCATATTCACTTGGTAAGCGTTTCACACTTGGCTTTTTTGTAGTTGGTTTTTTAGGCATTTTTTTGCTTGTTTTTTTGGTTGTCTTTAATGGTTGCTTTTTTGGGGTAATTTCGGGGTTTTGTTTTTTCATAAACATTGCTCCTTATTTTTTCTTGTTATAAAGCCCGTTTTGGTCAATAATCAGTTTTGAAATTATGAAAAACGGCATTATAAATAAAATTGTTAACACGGGTATGAATACAATAATCCACGGCATTGTGGTTAGTAAAAATAATTTTAAAATTAACAAAATTGCAAAAGCGGGGAGCAAAAATATAATCAAAATTAAGTTTACTAAAAACATTAAACTAATAAATTTGGTTAGTTTCATCGAAATCCTCCACTTGCGTAACCAATACGCCTTTTTTTGTAAAACGCAAACTACGCAACTTTGAAAAATCAAACTCTTTATTTACAAGTGATAACATTTGAATTATTGCATCGTAAGTTGCCGAGTCTTTTCTAATTAAATATTTAATTGGTCGCTTCATTGTTTTAATTCCTCCTTTATTTCAACTAACCCATAATTAATTAACTTTTTAATACTGCCGGCGGTTACACTTTTAAATTTGGGTTTAATTTGAAAAGTGTTTTTTGTTTTTACAATTACCCAATTTTTTGCGGGTATAATTAAAATTGTTAGGTGTTGCATTTTGCGGTAGTAAATATTGCGGTCGGCTTCAAAGTTAAATCTAAAACTTTTTTTATAAAGTTTTTTAAATGTTTCTTGGGCTTCGGGTTTTATATAAAACTTTTTCATTGTTTCCTCCGCAACATTTTTATGTATAAATACGCTCCGCTTACATACTCGCTTGTGTAACACCGATAATCCACAAAGTTGTAATTTTTGTATATGTTTTCAAAAACTGTTACTGCATTTATTTGCCCGTGAGCAATTTTATTAACCATACGCCTTGTAAACTTGTGGTCGGCAATGTAAATTTGTGGTTTTGTTAGATTCTTGCTTGTAACATAGCGTTTTAATCCTTGTGGGTGTTTTGCTATGTAGCGTGTCAATCCCTCGTAACCACTCTCATCCGCTTGAAGTCTGCGAGTGTGTGTTCTTGCACCATTACGCCACATTTTCTCTGCAATATCTCGGTCGGGGAAATTAATAACAATGTGGTGATGCACTCGTTTGCCCTCCGTTCCAAATTGCGTAACATACACATATTTTAACGGCGGCAGTCCGTGGCGGGCAGCATAATATTTTAAGCGGCGGATGAATTTTTGCATTTCTGCTTGGGCTTCCTCAATGGTTCTGGGCAATTTTTTTGGCTCATATGTGAAAGTTCCCCATATATCCGCATCAGTAAAATTTGCATTAATTAAACGAATTAAATTTTTAACGCTGTTTTTATAATTCAAATTTCTTTGTGCTTCCGGATATTGGCTCCGAACTGGCTACACTTGAGAAAGAAAATCTAAGTGATGAAGAAAAGCTCCAGAAGAAAGAGGAGCTGATGCAAAGCTATTCTATTAAGTCTGAGCGCGTACATACCATCAACCAGTTGCTCAAGGCCTACACAATGTTCGAAAAGGACGTTGAATACGTGGTTATTGACAACAAGGTCAAGATAGTGGATGAACAGACCGGACGTATAATGGAGGGCAGACGGTACTCTGACGGTTTGCACCAGGCTATTGAGGCAAAGGAAAGAGTAAAGGTGGAAGCTGCTACACAGACCTATGCTACAATTACCCTCCAAAACTACTTCAGGATGTATCATAAACTCTCCGGTATGACCGGTACTGCCGAGACAGAAGC
>CALNBM010000078.1 GCA_937874195.1 uncultured Clostridia bacterium
TCATTTTTTCGTTTAAATTATCATTATTAATTTCTTTATTTTTAGAAATCCAAAGCTCATAATCTAAACGATGGCATTTACCTCTTATATTAAGAGTGTCGCTAATTTTCTTTATTTCTTGTAGTTTTTGACTAGCTAGACTTCTTCCACAGCCTAAAAGTTCTTGTAATTCAGTTAGTCCTAAAACTTCTTTTTGCGTTTTCATATTTATTCTCCTTTTAAATCAAATCTTCAATAAAGCGCCTACATGTACACCTGTACACGGCTATCCTAAAAAAATAAAATCGCTTAACTTGTATTTGTGTTTTTTACAATAATTATAGAAACAATTTATTACTTTTTTACCAGGCTCTCTTCTTTTATTTAACAAATGACACATATATCCATTACCTATTCCAACTTCTTTGCTAAACTTTGTTATGTTGTTTTGATATTTGTCTTCTATGTGCGCCTTTATATAGTCTATATTAAGCAACTCTAACACCTCCTTTATGTCCTAATGTACATATACTATCAATAATATATACTATTGTCAACAGAAAAACAAACATTTTTAAAAAAAGTATTGATTATTTGTACAATAGTCAATATAATGTATACAAAAGTATATTTGAGGTGGCAGATGATTAACGAAGAATTAAACAATCTTATAGAATTAGCACAAGGAAATCGAACACAAAACCAGTACGCACTGAACTCTGGTGTTAATTCTTCTTTTATAACAAAGATAATAAAAGGAGAAAGAAAACCATCTCCAGTTATATTAAAGAAATTAGCGAATAGAGCCTATAATGGAATAACTTATGAAATGTTTATGAGAGCGGCTGGTTACCTTGATGCAGATGTTAAAATATCAAAATCCAAAGGCATTAAAATACCAGTTTTAGGAGTTATACCAGCAGGAGTGCCAATTGAAGCAATTGAAGAGATATTAGACTATGAAGAGATAACGGAAGACCTGGCTCGCACTGGAGATTTTTTTGCACTTAGAGTAAGCGGGGATAGTATGGCTCCACAAATACTAGAAAACGATATAGTTATAATTAAAAAACAGGAAGACTGCGAAAACAATGATATTTGCGCTGTGATTGTAAACGGATACAATGCTACTCTTAAGCGCATAAAAAAAGACACTAACGGAATAATGTTAGTGCCTTATAATCGAGCCTATGAACCTACATATTACTCTAAAGAACAAGTGTTAAGCCTGCCTGTTAAAATTATCGGTAAAGCGATAGAAATAAGAAGAGGGTTGTAATATGGCTTATTACTACCAAGAAAAATACACATGTTTAGACTGTAAAGAAGTAGGCAGGGCAAAAACATGCCCTACCTGTAAGTCAAAAAACACTCGTGGCAGTGGTCGTTGGGGTGTAAGGTTTAGAGTTGACGAGAACTTTAAAAGAACAAACAAAAATTTAACATGGTTTAAAACAAAGTCAGAAGCTGAAAGTGAAAAAAATACTCACTTATTAAAAGCAAGTGAAAGTACAAACATTAATAATGCAAAATTTAGATATTATTATGAAATTTACAATAAACACATTTTATCAAGAGTTTCTGATAAGTCGTATAAAGAAAGTTCGTATTATGAATTTAATTATATTTTTAAAAATTATATATTACCACACTTTAAAGACCAAGATATAAAAAACATAACTAAAAGAGATGTTTTACTGTGGCAAAACTCTTTAACAGAAAAAGGGCTTAGCTTTAATTACAAATCAAAAATACGCACATATTTATTTTCATTTTATAAACACTTATATAAATATTATGACATTCCAAATATTGTTGAAAAAGTTGATGCCTTTGTAAAGCCTAAAGAAAAAAAAGTTGTAAACTTTATTACAAAAGAACAGTTTGATAAATACATTAAATATTTTGAAAACGATATAACTTATTATACATTGTTCAATTTGCTGTACTACACAGGTTGTCGTATTGGAGAGGCAACTGCATTAAAAATATCGGACTTTGATATAAAAAATGAAAAATTAAGTATTACAAAATCTGTTGCTCGTAAAGTTTTAAATAATGATTATTTAGTAACCACTCCGAAAAATGTAAGTAGTTTTAGAAATATAAAACTTAACAAACAACTAGTAACCATTTTAAAAGCATACTTAAGTTCACTAGAGGAATATACCAAAGATAGTTTTTTATTTGGAATTCAAAAACCACTTTCAACATCCACAATTGGAAGAAAGCACAGAGAGGCTATTAATAATGCTAATATTAAACCGTTTAGGGTACACGATTTTAGACACTCTCACGCAAGTTTGTTAATTAATCTAGATGCAAACGTACTGTTAGTCGCTCAAAGACTAGGACACTCAAACATTGAAATGACACTCAATACTTACAGCCACTTGTTTCCAGAAAACGAACAAAAATTTATTGATAAATTAAATGATATAATTTAAAAAAAAGATTGACGTTTTTACATTATTATGTTATTATATATTTGTTTTAAATTGAGAGATAAGTTAATGGAATTTAGGAACAATTTAGGAACAAAAAAATGGCTATAGGTAATTGGCAGTAAAAAACAATGAATTTAAGCACGCAACTTGGCTGTTTTAAGCAATTAAAAACAACCAAATACTTAAAAATCTTTATTTAATAAGTCCTGCCACCCCAGCCAGTGTATTATAACCACTCAAAAACGGCTTTATTGGGTGGTTTTTTTGTTTAAAAAAACACTCAGGAACAAATTAGGAACAAATATAATCTAGCAACAAAAAAACCGCCAAACTTAATTAGCGGTTTCTTTCGTTATTGTTATTAATAAAGTTTCATTTCATTTTAAATTAACAAACTATTGCTTCGGTAACGACTTTTTTTTAGCTATAAGCGTTTTAAATAATCAAGTCTTTCTTCATAATACTCTTCATTGTCTTCCCTCTTCATATCCCAGCACATTTCAGCAATGTACGCTTTTTTTGTATAAGTGTGATACACCGCTTTTTCTTGTTCTTGTGCGGTTAGTTCACCCATTTTTTTATCTATGAAATAATCCAAATCATCTACTGCATAATCTTCAAAGTCAAAACCATTGCTACTAAAAGACACTACATAGTCACCTTTTATTGCGTTAATTATTTCTTGGTTATTTTCGTTATTATATTTTTTCATTTTTGACCCCTTTTTTAATAAGGTTTAAATTTTAAAAGTTTTCTACTTCCTTATTAATTAATTATAGTATGTTTTTAAAAGTTTTTAACTATTTTTTGTATTTTTTATAAATACAAGTGTCGTTTTCTATAAGCTCTTTAATGTAGCCTTGTTTATTTGCTACTTTTTCAAGCTTTTCAATCAACTCTTTGTTGGTTGCTTTGTTTAATCTAATCACCGTTGTTATTAGATTTTTTTTTCTGTATCTTTCTTGTGGGTTCATTTTGCACCTCCTTTTAATAATCTACCGCTTCTTGCAGTGTCATAAAGAAATGTATTCCACTCGCACACAAATTCCACCTATCTTCATCAAAATTATCTATCGGCTTAACAGTTTTTCCAACTTCGTAAATGAAATTATTATCGTATTGTGATACTCCACTTTTAAAAACTTTATTCGTTTTATAATTCCATATTTTAACAACTTTCGCTTCGCTTGCTCTGCACTTTCTAGTAGTTGCAGAACTGCGTTTTGCATGTGCAGATATTATTAACTCTGCTATTAAATCACTGCTTAATTTTTTAAATGCTGTAAATGACCCTTTTTCTGGGCATACCAAATAATAAGATGATGTTGAATTATTGACAACAATATTAGTTAAATCTGCACCTCTTAAATCTGCATCACTTAAAAAAGTTTTTTTCAACAAAAAAAGATGCACGTTAATGCACCTTTCTCCTTTGTTTCTAATTTTTTTGCAACTCTTTAAAGGCTGTTTGCTTTCCGTTGTTGGTTTCTTGTTACTCTATTGGTGTGTCTGTTTCTTCGTACTCATAATCTATACAACTGTTTACATCTGACCATAATGTGCCGTTAACCTTATTTCGAATGTAGACACCTTTATCGCTGTAATTGCGGTAGATTGTTTGGTCGTTTATTTGTATTACTTCTCTTATTATCATTTTAACTACCTCCATTTATTAGTTTTCTATATGGTGAGGATGTTCTATCGGGTAGTGCTGTAATTAAATTTGCACGTTGACTTCCATATATTATGATACCTGCCCCACTTGTGGATGTTTTAGTGTTTGCATTCTGTGTCAATGAGTTACTATCTGTTGGATAAACAGCTGCATTGTAAATTATAGTAGATAAAGAATAACAGGTATTTAAGAAATAATTCCCAATACTTGTCACACTGCTTGGAATTGTTAGAGATTGATTGAATGAGCGGCAGTTTTGCAAGAAATAATTCCCAATACTTGTCACACTGCTTGCTATAGTTAGAGGTTGATTGAATGAGTAACAGTCAGACAAGAAATAAGTCCCTATGCTTGTCACACTGCTTGGTATAGTTAGAGGTTGATTGAATGAGCTGCAGTTATACAAGAAAGTACTCTCAATACTTGTCACACTGCTTGGTATAGTTAGAGGTTGATTGAATGAGCTGCAGGCATTCAAGAAATTATTACCTATACTTGTCACACTGCTTGGTATGGTCAAAGGTTGATTAAATGCGTAGCAGTAGTTTAAAAAATTATCTCCGATACTTGTACTTGAATAATTAGCTATGAGTACATTTAGCACTTGATAAGAATAAATAGTATTCCATAGAGTTGTATTTAATGAAAACGTGGGTAAAGTAGTGCTATCTGTTTCAATAAACTTATAGTTTGTTCCTATTGTTCCTTCGCTACCATCTTTTGTAATGTTGGTATAAGCAAGAGTTAAAATACCAGTAACAGTTGTACCATAATGTGCGTGCAAGCCTTTATAAGTTAAAGTTTGTTCATCACTTTCTAATGTGATTATAAAGTTTTTTAGAGAACTTGTCGAACTCGAAACATCAAAAGCCACACTTACATTGTTGGTTCCATTGCCCGTTATCGTTGCTCTTCCCTCTAATCCTGATATAGTTATTGCATAAGCCGAAGAATAATTGTATACATTTTCATATTCGTGAGTATTATCTTTATAAGTCAGTGGAATTGTCGCCCCAGTGAACATTCCGCCTGCAGTGGGCGGAACCCCTCCACCACTTGGAATTTCTAATATTCTGGTGGCAAAATCAGTTGCCTTAATAGCCTCTGTTGTGCCATCTTTTTCTCTTATTGCATTAGCAATTTCCGCAAATCTATCTTCTTGATAACTCATTAATAACTTCCTCCCCAACTATCGTATATTGCTGTTTGAATTGCAGTATTCATCTGTGCGGTTGTTACTTCACCTGCCTCCCCTTTTTCCGCCAATAAACCCCAATATGTTGTGTTAGTTGGTGTTTGGTTGGTGTTGCTTTGTTTGCAATAGTAAGTTGAGCCTAAATACAAAACCGTATCAATTGTTGTTGCGTTGTTTACATAAGCCGTTGCCGAACTCCACTCGCCTTTTGGAACATAACTTTTGCCCTGTATTCCTTGCGAGCCTGTATTGCCCTTTGGTAACCCTAAATTAAGTGTTGGATTGTCTGTTGTTCCTGTTATTGTTGCTGTTGCTGGTTGCCCTGTTTCTAGCGTTGTAGTGTTCCCTATTTGCAAGTTTGGTGTTAAGCCTGTGTCGCCCTTATCGCCTTTCTCCCCATTTGTAACCGTAAAAGTTGTGCTGGTGCTGTCATTAAAGGTTACGGTATAAGTGTCTACAAGTCCAGCCGAGCCTGTTTTCGCTATGCCAGTTATCCCTTTACCGTTCTTAACATTAAAGGTAGTGGTCGAACCACTCGTATAGGTTATTGTGTAAGTATCGGTTAACCCGCTTGTGCTTGTCTTTTCTACTTTTGATATCCCGTTTCCAGTTTCGCCTTTTAGGTTTTTAAACTTGAACTTTTTAGCAGTGCCTGTGCCAGTTATTTCCACCTGTGCTGTGCCAACATTATTTGCCTCAGTGTTATCAACCCCACTATTCGCAAGACTGTCCGCTACTTTTGCTGAATAAGTCGCATTCTCAACAACCTTAGTAAAATCACTGGCATCGCTTATTTGCATCCCATACTCATTACCAGTTCCACCATTAAATTCTTCAATTTCATGTTTCTGTGGTATCATTTTTGCCATACTTAAAATACTCCTTAAATTATATTTCTACCGCCTCAATGTTTAGCCAGTTTGAACCACCTGCTTCGTGTTCTACCTTGCTTATCTGCCATATTTTAGGGTCGTATGTTCCGTCAGTTTTTTGGAGCTGGATTATGTCAAGTTCTTTAGGTGTTTGTCCTAAATTAATGTCGTATGCTAGATTTCCATTTTTATACTTCAAGCTGTCAGTTGCCATCCTAAATGAAACATTTTGTTTTCCAGTGAAATTCTCTAAGATATTGTTTGCATTGTATTCTGCTATAGGAATTTCATCTATTTTGGTATACTTTTGTATAAATTCATTTGATGGAATTTGATAATTTTTTGTAGAAAATTCATTACCGAAAATTAACTGACGTTTTTCAATTATATACTTGTTCCCATTTACAATTAATTGGACTCGAATAAGATACAATCCTGGCACATCAGTACTAGGTGGAATAGTCGGAGACGGTAAAGGTATGTTAAAGGCATAGCATCTTGTTTTTATAGTTGAATTATTTAATAGCTCAATAACTTCTATATTTGGAAACTCGTCAAATTCTGTAATGTCAAACTCATCTTTTGTTAATGCAAGTTGATGAATTTCAGGACTATATTGCCAATTCATAGTAGGATTATTATATTCAAAGGAACATATAGCTTTTTGCGTGCCTGCTGGATTATCCTCTGTATTAACTACAAAATCATTAAACGACACTTCATGTATAAATCTCAATCGTTGATCTTCATATTCATCCATTACCAATTGCATGTTTTGGATTGGTGAAGCTTGAACCTCATAATATCCGCCATAGTTTGGATTTGTGCCAGACACTTTTAAAATAATATTGTCATCGACAATTGAGCCATATTCCTCTGACAGATTTTGTTCTATTACTGTAACTTTTTCTATCTTATTATTAGTCAGTCTATCAATTTTTGGAGATCCATCTATTAATGTGTAAGGAATAATTATTGGGTTTTCGAATTTTTCCGCCTTAAGTTCATCAATCCTTTTTTGAGAGATTGCTATAGCAACTCCATAATTATTGTTATAAATATAAAGCTGTGCTAAGTTGCAAAGTTTTTGAAATGCTTGCCAACGAGTCATCCAATCCCAAAAAAAGTATTTAATTTTAATGTCGTGTAAGTGTTGGATAGTCGTTTCATCAACAAACCAAAGATTTCCCCCACCAAACTGATATGTAAATTCAAACAATAATTCATAAGCATCTTTATCAAAGCGTACATTAGCTCCGCTGGGTATCATGTTTTCGGTTTGCCATTTTATTAATGTGTCATTTAGTGAAACCTGAAACAAATTTGTTTGGTTTTCAGTCCATTTATTACTCGTGTATTTCCCAACTACGTTGTCTTGGAATTTAACCGAAACATCCATTTTATTATCAAGCAACCCTAATTCAATTAAGTCATCGATTTCAGTATAGAAATCAAATATATCAAGCGCTCCCTCTTGTGAAATAATCCCATAAGCAGGCTTGCCTTTATCTTTTGTGTAAGTGTGCCCTGCTCTTAAGTGTTGAAGTCCAGTTTTGTGTGTAATATCAAGAGCAATTCGGTTTTCCACGCCAACTATCATTAATGGCATTTCCACTCCGTTTACTTCGTTAATCTTGTTTACTTTTACCACATAAGTTGCTTGATAAGTCTCTTGCGAATACGTGAACTGGTAATCATCACTGGTAAAGGTTTGAGAGCCAATAGTCAAACTTAACGGCATGCTTCGAGCCACGTCATCAAAATAAAGTGTGAAGTGGTCAACGGGTTGTGAAAATGTTAGCGTTATTTCTGCATTTTTTCCACTGCCAATAGTGGATATTCCCTTATAGGTGTTTTGCATATAATTATAGTCGCCATCACTCCACTTGCTCACTCCCCAAATAAAAGGTTTGAGATTTCTGTTTTTCTTCTTCATAAGCACCATGTTGCTTGTACTCATATAGTCAAGAGTGGCACTAAAAGTTGCATTAGATATTTCGCCTGTTCCTTCTTTCACAACAATCTCAACACTGTATTCAGGGTATTTAATTATTGGCATAGCACCACTCCTTTATTTGATTTTTTTATTATTCTACCTTAGTCCACTTGCCATAACAGATTGCATTATAGTTATATGGATAGTTGTCGCCTGCATTTACTTTCGTATCCTCAATGTTCGGTTGCCCACTAGGAATTACCCAATACCAACCGTCGAATGTATAACCACTCAAAGTTGGACTAGGCAAAGCACCAATCGGATGATTATATGTAACTTCTTTGCTCTTTTCCCAATCTTCCCCAACCGCTTTTCCACTAGGTACATTGTAACTAAATGATAGGTTGAAAGTAGTGTTTGTTTTCCAAATCACATATAGGTCTAGTGGGTGGGTTATTCGAATTATGAAATTCGGCATATAGCTTATTCCAGTTCCGTCGGCTTTCGTATTATAACTATCCACTAAATAACCAACTCGACTAAACTCATCTCCGCTCGGCATTTCAAAATATTCGCCATACATTCCCTCGCCATTTGGACTTTCAACAACAGCTCCGCCATTTGCATTAAAAGTTATCGGTATCAAACCTAAATCAGCGTTTGTGCCAATCAAATTAAAAGTTTCATCCAGCACTGCCAAAGTAGTTAGTTGGTTTTCTAGCGATTGTCCTTTTGTTTGAATTAGCAAGTTCGCCATTTCTTTTGGCTCAAAATACATTTTTGCCCTTAACTGAACATCATTAAGCAAGTCATAGCAAATCACATCAAATTCGTTTGTTGAACTGTTAACCAACTGCATTAGTGTGCGGTATTCCTCAATAGGCATATATTTGAAACTAAAACTCAACTGCGGTGTCCTATATGTCTTATAGCCATTTAGATTGACAATTACACCATTTGTTCTAACAGGCTCTTCTTCATATGTTTTACGGTGTATAAACGAATACTCCGAATAGTTCGTTATTGTTGTGCCATTGATTATGACTTTGTGTATATGATTTTCGTTTGCCATTATTTCAATACAACCCCCTCTCTTGCTAAATTTCCCTTAATGTATGGAGTGAGTTTGTTTGAAACAACTTGTCCGTCCAATACAATGTTCGTGGAGGTCTTTTCTTTCATTTGGCTATAAATTGCTTTTGCTATGGTTATCAGTGGAGCAACTTCTTGCCC
>CALNBM010000079.1 GCA_937874195.1 uncultured Clostridia bacterium
GTTGGCTCCGATGAATGAAAAGATATGTTAACTATCCCATGCGTTGTACATAGACTAATAAAATTAGTTGATGGAGTAATAATGCTTAATCCACTATGATTATCAATACCAACTTTAAACAACGGGGTCGTTTCAGTCAGTCCGACTGAATGCGGTAATAAGAACAAGTCACCGCAATCGCTCATCATTGAATATATTGTCTCAAGTGTATATATTGTGTTGACAGGCAATGTAAAACCGACTTCATCTGTTGTTGAGTCTGAATAATAATAAGTTACCTTAAACGCCCTAAAATCTTTACTTGTGACATTGGCAAATACATTTGAAAACTGCAAATTTTTAACTGATAAAACATATTGCCTATTCGGGTCCAAATGTATCGGGTTGTTAAGTATTTGTGCTATCTTCGTAGTGTTTGACGTCAATTGAAAATTTGACAAGATCTTAAATGGCATTTTTATAGTTATAAAATGCAAAGATACAGGAATGAATTGTATGAAAAATTTAATCCCGATAATCTGGATACTACGTTGGACAACAACGAGAACAGAACACCAAATCCATTAACAAGAGTTTATAAAAACAATATATGTATATGTGGTGGTACATCCAGCGGTAAGACAACATTTTTGTTAAATTGTTTAATAATTTTATTTCATTTGTTGTTTTAACAAACTCATAAAATTATTACTCAATTTTCCTAAAAATCTATTCTTATTTATAGTTTAATTAAATTTTTAATTAATTTTTTGAAAAAGGAAACGATGATAAAAAATAATTCGTATAATCAAATTCAACTTGAAAAAAAATTCAATCTAAATATGCAGTTGTGAATGTACTTGTACATTCATTAACAAACTTTGGTATAGATTTGTTGACATTCTAATTATAGCTTGCTATAATAATGACAATAAGCTGATATTAAAGTTTGTTAACCATTACTGGTGATTATGGCGAAAGAGACACACCTGTTCCCATCCCGAACACAGAAGTAAAGACTTTCAGCGCCCACGATACTTGCTTGGAGACGAGCCGGAAAAATAGGTCATCGCCAGTTTCGAATTAAAGCTATCCATTATTGGATAGCTTTTTTTGTTACTAAGACCCCAAATAGTCTAGGGGACTTATTGTATGTTTACAGATGAGAAATAATTTCCTTTGTGAAAGATAAAAAATATTTAGTTTTAAAAAAATAACTTATGGAGAAAACAATCATACAAGATGACAAAAAAGTTTAACTCAAAATGGAACTGCAAATAACTATATCATTTTGCAAGCAAACCACATACTATTAGTTGAAGGCTTTATTGTGTTTGGTTTTGATAATATAGTATTAAATACTTTTCTGCTATAATTCTGCTATTAGAAATTAGTTTATTGCTACTGTTTTGTTTATTAAGTAAGGTTTGTTTAAATAATGTTTTACAATAATTTCTTTTAAAAAATTAAATGTGTTATAATTTATATATAAATAAGGGAGAAATGGAATGTTTCAATCAGAAGTAACAGTTCAAGTGTTTGATAACTATGATACTATTGTCAAACGCTTAACTGATCTCGGTTATTATTTGAAAGAAGAACTTTTAATGAAAGATTATTATTTCACTTGGATTAAAAATATTGAAGGCATAAGATATAAAGATTTAATAAAAGAAAGTTTTGCAGTTAGATTTAGATTTGTTGAGTTTGAAAACCCACAGTCTTTTATTGTTTATAAAGACAAAGTTATAAACGATAATGATGAAGTTGTAAGTGAAGAAATAACAAAATTGCCAATTAATAACACTGATACTGCAATTGATATATTTTTAAAAAGCGGTTTAAACAACTGGTGTAATACAGAAACACAAATTGCAGAATTTAAGAAAAACAAACATTCATTATGTGTGCAGGTTGTTGAAAATTTAGGAATTTTCATTGAATATGAAGAAGATGAATCTATGAAAGGATTACCAGTTGCAGAAAAAAGAAATCAAATGATTAAAACATTAAAAAGTTTAAAATTAAATATTGGCAAAGACTTTTCGTGTAAAAAATCATATATGCTATTGAAGCGTAAGATAAAAGAATAATTGCAGAGGCAAATAAGTTAATCACTAAGTTTCATTAATTTAAAATACCACAAAGTTTTTAATCGCGTAATTTTATGCCTGAAAAATTAAATTTAAAAATGATAAAAAAGGAAGATTATTAGCCGAGTTAATATGAGTCGGAAAGTCACTCATATTTTTTTACTCGCGTAGCAACTAGACCGCTGTGCATGAGAGAGTGGACTTAGGTGAGTTAAATAGAATTAAAACATATTAAAGAATTTTTATCGTAAATTCGTATATGCAACTAACTTTAATACGACAAATTATTTGATGAAAAAAAATAATGTTAAAACTATCAAAGTTTTAATTAGGTATTGACTAGTTATAATGTAAGAAAAGTAATATCTTTGAAAAAAACAGTGGGCAGTGCCACTGTTTTTTTAATGTGAAGTTCTAGTGCAGCATAGTTTAAATAAGGCAAATTTTTTAAAATGAAACACAGGCGTTTACCGAAAGAAGAAAAATTTTGACTTTATATTTTTTATCTGCATGAATAGTATTTCTAGACATTATATGTGCCGACAAAGTTGACGAAAAAATAATGATAAAATTATCAAAGTTTTTAAAAATTAAGTATTGACTTTTATTCATTTCTAGTTATAATGTAAATACTTAGTATTTTAAAAGAAAAATAAATATTTTGAAAAATGGGAGGAAGTATTATGAAAAAAGAAAAAAACGGTGTTTTAAAAGAAAAAAACAACATTAAAAGCAAAATTACACAAGCAGGTATCGCATTAGGTATATTTTCAGCTGTTGCAGTTAATGTAGCCCTTTATAAACCGCAAGCCTATAATGCTGAAATCAGTTATGATAAAAAAATGCAAACAGCTCATAAGGATTATAAAGATTATGTGGATGTTTATGGGGATGATATTCAAAATATAATAGAAAAGACAACAAAGAAAAATATTAATATGGAAAGTTTAGAAAAAGAACTAATTGTATATTTTGCTGAAAAATATAAAAAAGAAGCGCAAGACCCTGACAAGGTTATTGAAGAATACAATAATAATGTGAAAGAAAGAATTATTAATTTTGGAAAGTTAACTTTGGTTACAGCAGTTGCTGGCGCAATGGTTGGTGGTGCATTAGGTAGTGCAATTGGCGGTATGGCACAAGGTGTGAGTAACAAAGTGCAAGCCATTAAAAATAAAAGTGGTAGAAAAAAGGAAGGCGATGAACTAGAACCTTTTGACTTTACCAAATTAGATAACAACCGCGTAGACAACAATGCAGATAATGAAATGACAAGATAAATCTAAAAAAAACAGTGGGCAATCCACTGTTTTTTTTATGCGTAATTCAAGTACTCTAATAAATAAAATATGATAATTTATATAAAATGATATATTAAAATAATTTTATAATGCCCCAATATTAATAAATATATTTTAAGATTATTGGAAGAAGAATTCTTGCATTTACTAATAATCAATTTACCGCTAATTGCTATAATACTTATATTTTTCTGTTATTATTACTCTTTTAAGCCTTTGAATAAGATTTTAACTAGTCATGATTATTAGTTATAAAGATAATGATTATAGATATTATCAAATGTTTGTTTTTTATAAAAAATAAATATTTAATATAATTATTGTAATGATTATTTAATATTTTAGATGTTAGTTTTGTTTTTTTAAAACTTATTAATTATTCAAACAAAAAGCCCAAAATAATTCCGGGCTTAAATTTTTTTAATAAAAGGCTTTTATAAATGAGCGAATATAATTAAATTATCCATGGTTCCTTTTCTGGTATTGTGCCGTCTTCGTTTTCTTCTTCCTCTATCTCTTCCGGTTTAGGAGGACACTCGCCACTTTTAAATTTTCCAACAAATTTTGAAATCATGTCGCCATCCGCTACTTCTATTTTATTTATTGTTTCAACAACGTTCAAATAATAGTTGGAAATTCCATTATCGCCGTTGTACTTAGCAAAAATAAACAGTCGTGACCCATCAATATCGATAAGAGAATTTTTAGATGCGTAATAAGTGATATCATTATTTGTTAATTGAATTAATTCTTGAGTTGCTTCACCATAAATATCCAATCTATAAATATGACCATTTTGTTGAATATAAAGATAAGTGTTTTTTATGCCTACTATTGAAATACTAGATGTTGCTCGATAAATGACTTCTGAAACACTTCCATTTGCTTGTACCCTACGAATCACATTACTTGAATCAACTGTCACAACTTTTAATCCGTCTGAGTTTGTGTTTTCTTCGCCGTTTAAAACTGCAATGTTTGTATATCCACTTTTAGAAACTTGAACTTCTGTCTTGATGGTGGTTTTAGTATCACGCATAAATAATTCGGGATGCCCAGCAGTTGATCCAATGTAAATTGTTTTAGAGTAATATAATTTTCCGTTATTTAAAGTTTCGATTTTATATTCTTCATTATCACCATATTCTAAAACAGTTCTTGTGTTGCTGCCAATTTTCACACTACATAGTGCATTTTTAGCAGTTGGACGGTTGTCGCTTTCTGTAATATCACGAGTGTAGTAAACATATTGTTCGTATGGTTTCAAACTGTCTTGTCCGTGGATATAGTTTGATTGTTGAAGTAGTGATACTGTTGTTACATCTGTTGCCATTGTAACCGTGTTTTTATCTTTACCGCTCACAGTTATGGAAACTAAATTTTTGCCATCTAACATAACCACAACATCTTTTCCGTCCATATTATAAACAGACCAAGTAACATTCTCGATAGCATTGTTTGTTTTATAAACGCGTTCTTTGCCTGTGCCATCTAATTTGATTCTGCATACTTCTAAGAAGCCTGTTTTAAGAAGTGTTGTTGCACCATCTTCTTCCATTAAAGGAGTTAAATAATACAAATAATCGCCTATGATATAAAAACCACCATTGTTAAAGCCAACAACTTGAGGAACTACAACTTGTGTTTCTTTTAAAAAGCCGTCCTCGTCTTTTTGAATTTTGTTGTTTAATAATCTGGTTTTAAAAATTGCACCTCTAACTTCATTGCCATAAATATTGTCTTTTCGGATATCGCTAAATAAACTTGCATCAACATATCCGTTTACATAGTATAGATAATCATCTTTAATAACTGCAATTCCACCGTTACCTATGACCGCAGTATTCGTTTCAGGGAAAGAAAGAGTTGCGCCTTTGCATCCTGTTAAAATTATTGCACAAACCATAAAAACTAAAATTAGTGTTGAATAAAATTTTTTCACAAACATTCCCCTAGTATTAGATAATGATACTTTGCAAGTATAACAAAAAACCGCACATTAGTCAATTATTTTACTAAATTAATATAATTAAATAATTATTACCAAAAACTATAAGGTGTATAACTTGATAAAAAAATATGCGGTAAAACCCACATATTTTTTTATAGTTTATAAATAATTTTGTTAAACTATTTAAGTTCAATAACAGCGCCAGCTTCTTTAAGTTTTTCTTCCCAGGATTTTGCTTCTTCTGCTGCAACTTTTTCTTTAACAATATTTGGTGCACCATCAACTAATGCTTTTGCTTCGCCTAAGCCTAAGCCAGTTAATTCTTTAACAACTTTGATTACTGCGATTTTGTTTGGTCCGATTTCTTTTAAGTGGATGTTAAATTCGCTTTTTTCTTCCTTTACTTCTGCTGGTCCTGCTGCTGCGGCACCGGCAACTGCTAATTGAGCTGCTGCACTAACTCCAAACTTTTCTTCTAGCATTTTAACTAAATCGTTAATTTCTAGTACTGTTAATTTTTCGATTTCATCAATAAATTTTTTTAAATCTGCCATTTTTATTATCTCCTTTTTAATTTTTATTTTTTTCAGCGATTGCGTTTAGTCCACGCACCAATGCGCTCATAGGTTCTTTTAACAAACCGAGTAGCATAGCGATAAGAACTGGTTTAGCTGGAATATTAGCTAGTGATTCAACTTGCGATTTGTCAAAAATCTGGCCGTTAATAACACCGAACTTTATATCCAATTTTTGTAGTTCTTTGATTGTTTCTGCAAAAATTCTTGCAGGAGCAACTTCATCAATTGTGGAAAAAGCAACAGCGGTTGACCCTTCCAATAGTGTTGGGTCGTAGTTAGTGATGCCTGCTCCGTCTAATGCACGAGATATAAGGCGATTTTTGTAAACTTTATAGGTAACATTTTCGTTTTTAAATTTTTTACGAAGTTCAGTGTCTTGAGCAACATTAATACCTTTATAGTCCACAAATACAATACTCTTTGCATTTTTAAAGCCTTCTTGCATGTCGGCAACTAACTGTTTTTTAGCTTCTAAATTTGCGCTCATGTTTTCTCCTTTTCCCTTTTTAAGTTGTTATTATATTTAAATAAACGCTAACAACTACTTTATAAATAAAAATTCCTTAACGCCAAATAAGCATTAAGGAAAAATCTCTCCTGTATAACACTTACCTCGGCAAGCCCGCTTTAATTGGATTATGTGAAAATTCACACTTGCTGTCTTTGGCAAAATAAAAATTTAAATTTACAATTAGTATATTACATTATTATATCCAAATTGTCAACAGTTTTACTTAAAAACTTTACAAATATAGTTTGAGTATATTTTCTTGGCTTTTGCACTTTTACTATTTGTTGTAATACATTATTGTTATTGACTTTCAAGGTAAAAGTGTTTTATGGATAGTTTACATTTAGTGTATGTTTAATAATATTTAATATTTAATCTTGTTGAGTGTATTTATCAATCGCTTTTAATAAAATTGAAAGTGGGAAAATTTTTGAAAGAAAATATAAAAATTTGTATTTTTTGCCTATTATATACATAGGTTTAGTTTTCTTTTTGTTTGCAATATCAAAAATAGCATTTGATACTATATCCGCATCCATGCGTTTATTTTCTTTGCTGTCTAATTTTGCGGTAACTTTTTTTATTGCATCGCCATATCTTTCGTTAGTTTTAAAATCTTTCACTCTGTTTTTAGTGAAATTTGTTTTAACATCCCCCGGACATACAGCGCAGATATCAATTCCAATTTTATTTAGTTCACCCCGTTGTGCAAAGGTTAATGAGTTTACAGCGGCTTTGCTCGCAGCATAAAAAGAACGATATGGTAAAGGGAAATATACCATTGCACTGCTTATATTTATAATTCTTCCGCCACTTTTCATAAGTGGAAGGGCATATTTTGTGGTTAACCATAATCCAAAAAAGTTTACATCAAAAAGTTGTTTAGCTTCATTTGTTTCAATAAGTTCTGTTATCCCACTTAACCCGTATCCTGCATTGTTGATTAAAATATCAATGCTTCCAAAACGCTTTAAAATATCTGCAAAAACTCCTATTAAATCGCTTTCTTTGGAAACATCGCATGCATAGTGCATTGGATTTTCCACATTGATATTTCTAGCTAGCACAATAACTTTATTGCCGGATTCTTCAAATAATTTAGCAGTTTTTTCGCCTATGCCACTTGTTCCGCCTGTTATTACTATTATTTTATCCATAACTTCTCCCTAGGTGGTGATATAATTGTATATGCTTTGTTTTGTCTGCATGCATCTGCGGTCATTTATAATTCATAAATTTCTGCCGAGCCTTGTCTATTCAATTATCTCGCATCCTATTATTTTAACACCTTTGAAATTTTATCTATATAGTGTTCGAACACATTTCTATTAAACATAGTCTCTGCGGTTTTCTTTCCGTCATGTTTTGTTTTACATTTATATTTGTTATAACATGTTTCTATAAGTTACTATTATCATTTTGTTTTCTGTCAAGATTTGTTAATTTTTATTTTTTAATAATCTTTATAATTTAATTCTAATTTTAAAACTTATAAATAAATATAATTTTGCGTGCGATTAGCATAGGTTATTTCATGCCATTATGTATTTTATATTACATGCTTTATTAAATCAAAATTATTGTAAATCATTTAAGGTTATTAAAGTTAATATATTAAAGTATAGCTTCATTGTATAATAATAAGCAAAAAAAAGCAAATTAGATTTAGAAATATTCCAATTTGATTGATAATAAAAATGCTTTACTTATTTAGCTTTAGTATGATATAATTGCTATTAGCGTGGAATATTTATTATATTTTTAAAGTTTTATTGATAATTATAACTTTTTAGTATATTTCGGGAAAGATTTTTGGAGGTAATTTTTGAAGACAAATAAAAAAAAATCGCCACATATAAGGTCGATTACAACTCTAGTTATGCTTATATTGGCGTTTACTTTTATCTTCATGCTTTTTTATAACAAAGGTGATGAAGGGCAATACATTTCCATGTCGGGCAGTGGCACGGCAGAAGTAACCACAGTTGACAAATTGGTGCAAGAAGCAAAGGTTAAAAATGTTTATATCATAAACGGGATTGGTTATATTTTAGTGCATGGCAGCAAAATCGATGTTAGAGATTTTCCTAAATATGCAGATTATAATTTTTCCTACACTTCATATGCGTCACTCGCTGAGATTTTTAAAGATGACAACGGCAGAACAATGTTGGGTATTGAATCTTATGTGGAAGCAAATAAAACGCAAAGTTTTTTTGCAATAATTTTACCATATCTTCCAATAGTAATAATGCTAGTGCTGTTATTTATGTTATTTAAAACACTTTCGGGCAAAGGGTCAGGAAATCCTTTTGTTAAAAGCAAAGCAAGAGCAGTGGAAAAAAGCAATGTTAAGTTTGATGATGTTGCGGGTGCGGATGAAGAAAAGGAAGAAACAAGAGAACTTGTGGAGTTTTTAAAAAATCCTATTAAGTTTAAAGAAATGGGAGCGCGAATTCCTAAAGGAGCGCTTCTTGTTGGTCCACCGGGAACGGGTAAAACATTACTTGCCAGAGCGGTTGCAGGCGAAAGCAATGTTCCATTTTTTAGTATTAGCGGATCAGATTTTGTGGAATTATATGTAGGCGTGGGAGCAAGCCGTGTGCGTGATTTATTTGAAACTGCAAAACATAATTCACCATGCATTATATTTATTGATGAAATAGACGCAGTGGGTAGGCAACGCGGTGCAGGTCTTGGTGGCGGAAATGATGAAAGAGAACAAACGCTTAATCAACTGCTTGTTGAAATGGATGGCTTTGAAAGTAAT